>JBBTPG010000033.1:0-13324 GCA_038066315.1 Chloroflexota bacterium
TCGCCGCGCACCATGCCGCCGCCGTTCTCGGTCAGCCCCGCGCGCGCGCCGGCCACCTGCCGATCGCCGGCCTCGCCCCGTAGTTGGAGCCAGATCTCGTAGATCTGCGACACGCCCGTCGCGCCGACGGGATGCCCCTTCGCCAGCAGGCCGCCGCTTGTGTTGACCGGCAGCCGCCCGCCGATCTCCGTCGCACCTTCGTCGATAAGCCGCCCGCCCTCGCCCTCGCCGCACAGCCCCAACTCCTCGTACAGCATGAGCTCCGCCGGCGCCGACGCGTCGTGCACCTCCATGACGTTGATGTCGCGCGGCGTCATGGCGGCCATCTCGAACGCGCGCTGGGCCGCCCGCGCCGTGATGCCGCCGTGTTCCGCCCGCTGGTCCGAACCGGACATCAGGGCCGTGGCGCGCACCCACACCGGTTTGGTCGTGTACTGGCGCGCCTTCTCCTCGCTCATCAGGATCGCCGCCGCGGCGCCGTCGCCGATCGGCGCGCACATCAGGCGCGTCAGCGGCTCCGCCACCGTCGGCGATGCGAGGATCTCCTCGAGCGTGTAGCGCTCGCGGTACTGCGCGTGCGGGTTGAGGCTGCCGTTGTTGTGGTTCTTGACGGCGATGCGCGCGAACTGCTCCTTGGTCGTGCCGTACTTCGCCATGTGTGCGCGCGCGCCGGCGGCGTAGATGTCCATGAACAGGCTGCGCGACTTCCCGGCGCCGCTCTCCGCGCCCGCCTTCTGCTCCGATGGCGGCTTGAGCTGCTCCATGAGGCCGCGAAGCTGCTCGACATCGACGCCGGCGCTGAACGCCGCGAGCGTGCGACTCTTGTCTTCCGAGAACATCTTCTCGACGCCAAGCGCGAGCGCCACGTCGTACATGCCGGAGGCCACGTACAGCCACGCGAGCTGCAACGCCGTCGACGAGCTGGCGCAGGCGTTCTCCGTGTTGACCATCGGGATCTCGTCGATGCCCATCTCGCGCAGCACGACCTGTGCCCGGATGCATTCCTGGCCCGTGATCACGCCGGCCGCCGCGTTGCCGACGATCGCCACTTGCAGGTCGCGCTTGTCGATGCCGGCGGCGTCGAGCGCCAACGTCACGGCCTCGCGCGACAGCTCCTTCAGCCCGCGGTCGGCGTACTTGCCGAAACGCGTCATGCCGGCGCCGACGATAGCAACGTTTCTCATCGCGATTCCTCCCTGGCGGCAGATGTTTGTTGAGGCGAATGTCCGCCGACGGCCCGTAGGGAAGTGTGACACGGCCGTCAGTTGGCCAGGAGTTCGTCCGCGGCCTTCAGCGACACCATCTCGTTCGTACCGTCCATGATCTGCAACAGCTTGGCGTCGCGATAGAGCTTTTCGACGGGATGCTCCTTCGAGATGCCGTAGCCGCCGAAGACCTGCACCATGTCGGCCGTCACGGACATCGCCATGTCGCTCGCGACCGTGCGCGCCGCCATCGCCGTCGGCAGATGCGGCCTGCCGGTGGCGATCAGCCACGACGACTTCCACAGCAGCGCGCGCGCCGCCTCGATCTGGCGGTAGGCGTTGAACAGCTTGAGCTTAATCGAGTCGTACTGGCAGATCGGGCGCCCGCCCTGCACGCGCTGCTTCGCGTACGCCAGCGCTTCCTCGTACGCCGCGCGCGCGACGCCGACGGCCAGCGTGCCGACGGCCGTGTTGCCGCCCGTCACGATGCGTTCGATCGTCATCTTGTACATCGGGCCCGGCGGCAGCAGGACGAACTCCGGCGCGATCTGCACGTTGTCGAAGAAGATCTCTGACTGGTTCAGGCCGCGCAGGCCCAGCTTGTTCAGCGGCTTGCCGCGCGTGATCCCCGGCAGGTTGCCGGGGATGGCGAAGGTGATCGTGCCCTCCATGCCCTGGCTCGAGTCGCCGTTCACCATCAGCAGCAACGCGTCCGCCATCCAGCCGTTGCTCACGAAGGCGGACTTCTGGCCGTTGACGACGTAGTGGTCGCCGTCGCGCACCGCCGTCGCCTCCATGTGGATGTCCGGCTGGCCGAACTGGAAGAGGTCCGACCCGTGGTTCGGCTCGGTGACCGCCCAGGCGCCGCTGTGCACGCCCTTCGTGTCGGTGATGAACGCTTCGAGGTAGTCGCGGTAGAACGGGTGCTTGTCCGGCGTCGCGGCGGCGATGCCGGCGATCATCGGCGCGACGAGGAAGTGGCTTGCCAGCCCGGCGTCGCCGACGGCCATCTCTTCTTGCACGACGATGCTGGCCATCTCGGGCGCGCCGAGACCGCCGGCTGCCTTGGGCAGGTTGAGCTTATGGAAGCCAAGTTCGTAGGCCTGCGCCAGCACGCCTCGCAGCCTGTCGCTGGTGTAGGCGGCCTCGGGGTCGGCGATCCGGTCTATTTCAATGCCGGCCGGCCGCATCTCCCGCCGGGCGAAGTCGCGGGTCATGTCCCGGATCCGCTCGACCTCTTCGGTTAACGCGAAGTCCACCATGGTAGGGCAACCTCCCCGTCCCGCCGGGTAAGAGGACGTGACCCGATCCTATGGCGGCAGCGCCAGGAGTGGCACGGTGCGTTCGGCACGTTCACGCGCGCCAAACGGCCCGGCCGGGTGACAAACGGCACGTTGCCGGGGGCCGAACGGCCCGCCAAGGTCGGGCCTCTGCGGCATTACACCGCATGGGCATCGTCGGTTAGTTTCGTCACAGACCCCTGAGAGCGAGGTACGTCACTGTCACTCGCATCCGTTCGCCGTACGTCCATCTCCCGCTGCGTCCGGGCGATCCGATTGCCGCGAGCTCCGATCCCACCGGAGCGTGCTGGTCGTCACGTCCGCGCGGCCGACGCCAGGAAGGTGCCATCGTGAAGAAGCAGTCCCCCGCGCCGAAGAAGACCGCCAGCCGGGCGAAGGCCCACGCGCCGAACAAGGCCGCGGCGCCGAAGAAGAAGCCTCCGGCGAAGCGCGCCGAAGCCGGTCCATCCACGGCGGCGGATCAAGCGGCCGACTCCGAATGGGCTTTGGGACCGTATGGCGACCTCATCTCGAAGAAAGATCTTGGCCTGCTGGCAACCACCCGAACACGCGTCAGCTAACACGCACAGGCCTGAAAGGGAGTAACCCATGAACGTCAAAGAGACCATCGGCAGGCGGCGGACCATCCGATTCTTCCTCCCGTTCCGTCCCGTCGAACGCGAGAAGATCCAGAAGATGCTCGAGGCGGCGCGGCGCTCGTCGTGCGTCGGCAACGTCATGAACATCCGGGGCATCGTCATCTGGAAGGAGAAGGCGTCGCCCGAGCTGATCAAGGCGATCACGCCGCCGCTCGGCTACCAGCAGATGCAGACGGCTCCCGTGTTCATCCTCTGGTACAACGAGACCGCCGCGTACCAGATCGACAAGTGGATCGACGACCTGCACCGGCTCGCCGATACGCGCCGCATCGGCACCGACGCCGAGACGACGAAGGCGCAGATCGACCGCGGCTTGCGCCCGGCGTTCGCGGCGAGCTGGCAGCAGATGGCAGTCTCGCCGCTCGCGTTCATGGACGTCGGCCAGGCGATCGCGCAGGCGACGCTCGTTGCCTACGACGAAGGCCTGGGCACCTGCTGCATGAGCAGCCCGCGGCTGGAGCAGGTGGGCAAGCTCCTCAACCTGCCCGATACGGCGATCCCGGTGTGCCTGCAGGCCGTCGGCTATTCGGCCGAGCAGTGGGAGGCCGGCGGCCAGACGGTCAAGCCTCCGTTCGAGACCATGTTCTTCGAAATGGATCACGGCACGCCGTTCGCACACGATCCTGCCGTCGATGAAGAACTCAAGCGAGAGGGCATGATCATGGAGCCGGCGCCGCTGGCGTGGCGCGAGGCCGAGCTGCAGTACCTGATGAAGGGCCTCGGGCTCGAAGACCGCATCACGTCGTTCCCGATGCCTGCTGCCGCCCCCGCGAGCGGCAACGGGAAGCAGGGCTAGCGCGATGGCGCCGAACGGCAAGACCATCGCCGTCCTCGACGAGGGTGTCGGCGCGTACAGGGCGCCGGACCCCGACGGCATGCGCCGCTTCGTCCGCGACCACAAGGACCGCCGCCTCGTCGATAAGCGCATGACGGAGCAGGACGCCGTGTCCCGTTTCGTCGACGACGGCGCGTACGTCAGCTACGACACCAACGTCTGGCGCCGCGGTCCCAGCTCGTTGATGCGCGAGGTGATCCGCCAGCGCAAGCGCGACCTGTGGCTCGCCGCGAAGTTCAGCGCGCACGACGCGACGCTGCTCACCGCGGGCGGCTGCATCAGCAAGATCGACGTCGGTTGGATGGAAGTCGGCCGCGTCATCACCGAGGCGATGAACGCGGGCCGGCTGAAGATGTACGAGTGGACCAACGGCGCGCTTGCGTACCGCCACCTCGCGGGCGCCCTCGGCGTGCCGTTCCTGCCGCTGCGCTACGTCGGCGGCACCGACGTGTTCCGCAACTCCGGCGCGAAGCTGATCGAAGACCCGTACACCGGCCAGGCGGTGTGCCTGGTGCCGGCAGTGAACCCGGACGTCGCGCTGATCCACGTGAACCAGTGCGACATGTACGGCAACGCACGCATCTTCGGCCCGGGCCTCGCGCCCGTCGAGACGGCGATGGCGTCGAAACGCGTCATCCTCTCGACCGAGGAGATCATCGACAGCGAGGAGATCCGCAAGCATCCCGGCGCCACGACGCTCCCGTACTACCTCGTCGATGCCGTCGTGCACGCGCCGTTCGGCTGCTATCCGGGCACGGTGCCGGGGCTGTACCGCGCCGACCTGCAGCACCTGATGGAGTTCGGCGTCGCGCAGGTGCAGGGCAAGATGGACGAGTACCTGGAGAAGTGGGTCTTCAGCGTCGCGTCGCACACGGAGATGCTGGAGAAGCGCGTCGGACTCGAGAAGCTCAACGTGCTGCGCGCGGAGGAGACGCACACCGAGGGGTACTACACATGACCGCCGCGCTCACATTCACGACCAACGAAGCCGCCATCGTCTACACATCGCGGTTGATGGAAGAGGATCGGCTGTACTTCGTCGCCATCGGCGGCCCGCCGCTGCTGGCGATCCTGCTCGCCAAGCAGCTGCGCACGCCGAAGATTGCGTACGTCGTCGAGGACGGCACGATCGCGCCGGAGATGCCCGTGCCGACGCCGCCCTTCATGGTCGGCGCCGGCCTCGCGTCGAGCCGCGCCGTCGCCTGGACCGACATGAACACCGTCGATTTCCACGCCGGTCTCGGCTACCTCGATTACGGCGTGCTGGCGGCCGTGCAGGTCGACGAGTACGGCAACTTCAACTCGACCTTCCTGGGCGACGACTTCGACCGGCCCGCGCGGCGCTTCGGCGGCCCTGGCGGCGCGACCGAGATCGCCTCGCTCTGCTGGCGCACGATCCTCATGACGCGGCTGGAGCGCCGCAAGTTCGTGAAGAAGCTGGACTTCATGTCGTCGCCCGGCTTCCTCGACGGATCGCTTGGCGCCCGCGAGCGCGCGGGCATGCCTGCCGAGACGGGCCCGTACCGCGTCGTCACGGAGCGCGCGGTCTTCGGCTTCGACGACGAGACGCGGCGCATGAAGCTGCTCGCTGTCGCGCCGTGGAGCAGCATCGATGAAGTGCTGGGCGAGATGGAGTTCGCGCCGCTCGTCGCCGCCGACGTCGCGCCGCTCGATCCGCCGACCGAAGAAGAGCTCGCGATGCTCCGCGCGAATATCGACCCGACCGGCCGCACGATCAGCGGCGACTGGATCACGCTCGAGGATGCCGGGGGCACGCTTCGCCGGGCAGCCGCCGAGCCGGCGACGACCAATGCCTGATGCCGGTGCCCGTTCCGCCTGAGCCACTTGGAGGTTGACCATGACCACGAAGCCACTCCAGTCCGGCATCTCGACGCGAACAAGCAACGGCGATGCGCCGGCCCCCGCGACAGAGCACCGGTACCGCAAGAACCTGCAGTGGGACAGCGTCACGTGGGCGACGCACTGCGTGGACTGCTACCCCGGCAACTGCCCGTATCGCGTCTACGTCAAGGATGGCGTCATCGTCGGCGAGGAGCAGGCGGGGACCATGCCCGTCGTCGAAGAAGGCGTGCCCGACATGAACCCGCTGGGGTGCCAGAACGGCGCCGCGTGGAGCCATCTGCTGCACGCACCGGAGCGCGTCCTGCATCCGCTGAAGCGCGCCGGCGCGCGCGGCGACGGGAAATGGACGGAAGTCTCGTGGGATCAGGCGCTGACGGAGATCGCGGACCACATCCTCGACGCGATCGAAGAAGACGGGCCCGAGACGATCATCAACGAGGGCACGCCCGGCGAGGGCGGCCTCATGACGGGCTTCATGTTCTCGCGCCTCATCGGCCTCCTCGGGGGCCTCGCGCTGGACACCAACGCGACCATCAACGACTTCTCGCCCGGCATCTACCTGACGTTCGGCAAGTTCGACCCGGCGAGCAGCATCGACGACATCTTCCACGCCGAGTTCATCATGTACACGCACAGCAACCCGGCGTACACCATGATCCCGTCGTTCCATTTCACCACCGAGGCGCGCTACAAGGGCGCGGAGGTGGTGATGGTCGCGCCGGACTGCAGCCCATCGCACACGCACGCCGACTACTACGTACCGATCAAGCCCGGCACCGACGCGGCGCTCGGCCTCGCGATGGCGCAGGTGATCATCGAGGAAGGCACGTACAACAGGGAGTTTATCTGCGAGCAGACCGACTTGCCGTTGCTCGTGCGCGTCGACAACTGGCGTTTCCTCCGGGGGTCCGACCTGCAGGACGGCGGCCGTGACGATCAGTTCTACATCTGGGACGAAGCCGGCGACCGCATCGCCGAGGCGCCGCTCGCGACGCTCGCTCTCGGCGGCCTGCGGCCCGCCCTGGCGGGCTCGCATCCCGTCCAGCTCAAGGACGGCACCACGACCCACGTCGTCTCGGTCTTCGAGCTGATGAAAGAACGGCTCGCGGGCTACACGCCGGAGAAGGCCTCGGAGATGTGCGGCGTGAACCCGGAGATGATCCGCACGCTCGCGCGGAAGATCGCCAGCAAGCGCGGCAGCATCTTCTGCGGCGCGACGTCGTTCAAGTACTACCACTCCGACCTGATGCTGCGGTCGTACCTGCTCGTGCTCGCCCTCACCGGCAACTGGGGCCGCAAGGGCACCGGGCCGGTCGAGTGGTCGGTCGCGGGCTTCGACGGACCGTTCCTCTCGTTCGCCAAGAGCGACGTCGGCCGCGGCGAGGCGCGCAAGGTCATCGAACTGCGCAAGGTGCTGACCGGGGCGATCAAGAGCGCGGACCCGACGATGACCGAGGAGATGGCGCACATCGAGCTGATGCACCGCTTCTCACAGGTGCAGGGCCAGGTCCCGCCGGCGATGCTCTGGTATCAACACTGGGGCTACAAGGAGATCTGGAACAACCGCGACTACAACGACCCGTCGATGCAGCGCCCGTTCGACGGCTACATCAAGGAAGCGCTGGAGAAAGACTGGTGGAAGGCCCCCAAGCGGACTGCCACGACCAAGACTCCGCGCGTCTACTTCGAAGTCGGCGGCAACGCCATGCGCCGCACGCGCGGCGGCCAGAACCTCATGCTGCCCAACCTCTGGAAGAAGCTCCGCTGCGCGGTCAGCGTCGACTGGCGCATGAACACCACCGGCATGTACGCCGACTACGTCCTGCCGGTGGCGCACCACTTCGAGAAGATGGCCTTCATGTTCCCGACACCGCACCTGATGAATCTCACCTTCTCCGACAAGGCGGTGGAGCCACCGCCAGGCGTGATGGCGGAAGTGGAGATGGCGGTGATGCTCGCCGAGAAGATCGAGGAGCGCGCGAAGGCCCGCGGCATCACGGAGCTGACCGATGCGCTCGGCGCTGTGCGGCCGATAGCGGGACTCCGGAACCAGTTCACGATGAACGGCACGCTCGATAACACGGAGTCGCTCGCGCGCGAATGGGTGAGCGACGCCGTCGAGTCCGGCAACCTGCCCGAGGGCACGTCGCTCGACACGTTGAAAGAAAAGGGCTACATGCGGTTCCTCAACTGGGGCATGGGGCCCATGTCGCACAGCCAGGCGGCCGACATCAAGACGGACGAGACGCACACGGCATTCACGTGGCACACCGAGAAGAAAGTCCCGTATCCGACGTTGACGCGCCGCGCCCAGTTCTACATCGACCATGAGTGGTTCATGGAGGCCGACGAAGCGCTGCCGTGCCACAAGGACAACCCGCCGCAGGGCGGCGACTACCCGTTCGTGATGACCAGCGGGCACAACCGCTGGAGCATCCACTCCATGAACATCACGAACAAGACGCTGCTGCAGACGCACCGCGGCCGCCCGCATCTGGTGATGAACGACAGCGACGCCGCCCGCCTCGGCATCCGCGACGAGGAAGAGGTCGAAGTACAGAACGACCTCGGTACCTTCATCGTGCCGGTCAAGCTCTCGCCCAGCGTGCGACCGAACCAGGTGATCTCGTACAACGGGTGGGAGCCGTACATGTACCGGACGTGGAAAGGCGCCTCCGACCTGGAGCCGGGCATGGTGAAGTGGCTGCACTTCGCCGGCGACTACGGGCACCTCCGCTACTGGCCGCTCCAGTGGCAGCCGGTGCCGTTCGACCGCGGCGTGCGCGTCAACGTATCGAAGATCGACTAGCGGCGAGGCCCGCCATCACCCGTCGGCGATCTTCGCGAAGACCGCACAACATAAAAGGAATCCAGAGTGCCCAAGCTTATCGCCGCCGACGAGTTGTTCGGCCACCAGATCCCTGAGCCGCTGCTCAACGTCGCGGTCCATCACGACCACTGGCGCGAGAGCTTCTACTACGGGATGCACCCCCGCGGCGGCATCGGCGACGCCGTGATCTTCACGATGGCGCATTACCCGAAGCGGGAGACGCTCGACTCGCACGAGTTCAGCTTCATGGGCGGTCAGCGCCTGTTCGGCCATTTCACCCGCCCCTACGGCGACGCTCCGCACACCACCGTCGTCGGGCCGGTTTCGATCGAGATCGTCGAGCCGTACAAGACGGTGAGGCTGACGGCCGATCCGGCGGTGGCGCCGGTGGGCGTCGACGTGACGTTCACCGCGCGGACGCAGGCGTACGCGCTGCGGCGCGGGACGATGAAGGCGGGCGACGAGATCATCTGGGACCAGAGCCATTTCCTGCAGTCCGGGACGTACTCGGGCAGCTACACGTACAACGGGGTCACGCGGTCCGTCGATGACTGGTGGGGGCAGCGCGACCATTCCTGGGGCATCCGCGACCACGCCCGCTGTCCGATGTGGCTGTGGCTGGCGATACAGCTGCCCGACGGGATGTTCGGCGTGTGGCACTGGGAGTACGCGAACGGCGCGCGCGTCTTCACCGATGGCTGCTTCGCGCCAGCGGACGGCGGCGCGCCGATCCCGATCATCGACTTCCGCCACGACCTGCACTGGACCGACAAGAACGGCGAGCCGGCCGGCTACGGCCGCGACGGCGGCGACACCACCGGCCTTGCCGGCCGCGTCGAGTTCGTGCTGGAGGGCGGACGCACGATCGCCATCGATGGGGAAGGGACGCGCTGCGCGTCATACGGGCCTTACGGCGGCGGTCAGCACCAGATGCTGGTGCGCAGCGACGACGGCCGCACAGGCACCGCCATCTACGAGCTCACGGGCTCCCACCATCACCGCTATTTCCCGATCGCCCGCGCCGAACACCTGCCGCCGGGTTAGCCGCGGGGGCGTTGCGCTATGCACACTGGCGCCCAAATGTCACAATCGATTGGGCCGAGTGTACCTATTGGCGCCATGGCTCCAGCCCGTAGCCTGAGCGGAGAGACCGGAGGCGATATGGCAACGTGGCTGGCTCCCGTGCTTGGCGCTCTCGCGCTGGTCGCCGCCGCCGGCGTGGGCGCGTTCATCTGGGCGCAGAACGGCGATGGCGGCAGCTGCGACCGCGCGCTGCTCGCGGCGGTCCTGCGCGATGGCATCGAGCGGGCGGACCAGCGCGGCCAGGCGCAGCTCGAGATCGTCCGGCCAGCGTACTGCAACGAAGACGACCTCGCTGGCGTCGTGCCGGAAGTCACGCGAAGCTGGCACATGATGCCCGGCGGCATCTTGATGCGCGAGCCATCGCATACCGCCGGCACACCATGAGTTCCTCAGCGGATGGCGGCGACTGGGTCGAGCAGCTCATGCGGTCGGTGCGCGACAAGCTCGTCGGCGGGATGTACGAGGGCGTCTACGCGCTAGACGGCGCGCCGCTGCGCCGCGTGATGGACGCGCAGGCCGAGGCATGCGTCCATGCCTTCGTCGCTCTCGCCGATATTCCGCCTGAGCTTGACCTTGAGGCGTTTCTGGAGCGCATGAAGACGGCCGGTCCGAGCCGCGTGCGCATCGACCCCGTCGGCGACGACGAGCTGTTGTGGACGGAGCTGCACGATGGCGAATGCGTGTGCCCGCACGTGCGTCAGAACGTCGTGCGCCTGGATCCGAAGCTCTGCCTGTGCGGCGAAACGTGGGTGCGCCTGCTGGTCGAGCGGCACGCGCGGCGACGCGCCGAAGTGGAGCTCGTCGAGTCGGTAGCGACGGGCGCGAGCAACTGCATCTACCGGATTCGCCTGCGCGAACCGTTCTGATCTCCTTCCCTACGGGCCGTAGGCGGCCCGCGTCACTGGTCGTGCGCCTCTTGCCGCGCGACGAACGCGGCGGCCTCTGAACGCCTGTGCATCCTCAGCTTGTTGAGGATGCTGCTGACGTAGTTCTTCACGGTCTTCTCGCTGAGCTGGATCTCGGCGGCGATCTCCTTGTTGGTCTTTCCCAGCGCGACAAGCGCCAGCACGCGCCGCTCCTGCCCCGAGAGCGGGTCGACCTGTTCTTCTCGCCGTCCGCCATCCGCGCGCAGCCGGTCCAGCACATGCGACGTCACGATGGGATCGAGGAGCGAGCCGCCCTTCGCGACGCTGACAATCGCATCGTTCAGCGCGTCGCCGGTCGCGGTCTTGAGCATGTACCCGGAAGCGCCGGCGAGGATCGCGTCCATCACCGTATCGTCGTCGGCGCACGACGTGAACATGATGACCTTCGTATCGGGCGACCGCTCGCGGATGGCGCGGCACGCCTCGATCCCGGAGCCGTCGCCGAGGCGGACGCCCATCACGACGACATCGGGCGCCGAGCGCCTGGCGCCTTCGATGGCGGCATCCGCTGAGGCGGCTTCCGCCGCCACGGAGATCTCCGGACGGCGGCGCAACACCGCGCGTAACCCCTCCCGTACGACCTCGCAGCTATCGGCGATCATCACGCGTACTGTCTCAGGCATGGCCCTGCTCCGCCTCGAGACGCAGTTCGACACAGACGGTTGTCCCCGTGCCGACGGTGCTCGTCAGTTGCAGCGTGCCACCGATGGTGCGGGCGCGATCGGCGATGTTGCCCAGCCCCCGATGGCCGATCCCGGTCGAAGACGGTGTATCGAAGCCGCGGCCGTTGTCGCGCACGGTCAGCGCCACGGCGTCGCCGTCCGCGCGCAGGCGTATCCACGCGCGTGTCGCGTGAGAGTGCTTCGAGACGTTGGCCAGCGCCTCCTGCGCGACGTGGAAGAGGTTCTCCGCCACCTCGCCGGGCAACCGCGACCCATCGGCGTCGCCGACGTCAGCCTCCACATCGATGAGCGAGTTGACGCGGACCTCCTCCGCCAGGTCGAGCAGGGCCTCGGTCAGCGTGCCGGCGCCGTACGCCGCGGGCCGCAGATGGAAGATGTAGCTGCGGATGTCCCTGATCACCTGGTTCAGGTCGTTGACCGCCTTGTCGAGACGGTGCGCGACGGAGTCCGGCTCCGCCGCAACGACCGATGCGCAATCTTCGAGGTTCAGACCTACGCCATACAGCGCCTGGATCACGCCGTCGTGCAGGTCCATCCCGATCCGCTCGCGCTCCTCCAGGATCGCAAGGTCCTGCGAGCGCTCCAGCAAGCGGGCCGTCTCGATAGAGATGGCCGCCTGCGCCGCGAAGAGGCGCACCATCTGCTCGTCCTCCGTGCTGAACTCGTCGGCGCCCTGCTTCTCCGTGAGATACAGGTGCCCCTCGACCTTGTCCTTATAGACGACCGGCACGCCAAGGAGCGTGCGCATCGCCGGATGATTCGGGGGGAAGCCCGCGGAGCGCGGGTCCTGTGTCAGGTCTTTCAGCCGCAGGCTGGCGCCCTCGCCGATCATGACGGCGAGGAGCCCACGGCCCGCCGGCGGGTCACCGATCAGCGCTCGTTCCTCGTCGCTGAGCCCGGACGTGATGAAGCGTTCGAGGCCGCCCTCGGGACTGATGATGCCCAGGGCGCCGTATTTCGCGTTGGTGATCTCGCACGCGAGGTCCACGAACTTGCGCAGCAGCGGCTCCAGCGTCATCTCCGACGCCAGTGACAAACCGGCGGTGTGCACAACGGCGATCTGGCGGTTCCGCTGGACCAGGCGGTCCTGGATGCGCTTCAGAATGCCGAAGATCAGCCACGCGAACAGCGCGGACCCGGCCGCGACGATGCCCAGCACCAGCAGCACCGCGGCGACCCGCGGGATGCGGTCGCCGACGACGAGGTGGACCGTCACCTCCAGCGCCGCGATGAAGACGGCGGGGACGGCCATGGTCAGCCCGCGAAGCTGGCGCAGCGCGCGGTTGACCGGCAGGTCGTGACCGGCGAGGGCCGAGCCGGACCGCGCTACGTCGCTATTTCGGGAAGCCTCTCCGTTCAACGTCCGTCTCCACGACGTCCGGGCACGAACGCGGCGCCGCGGCGACCGCGCTCGCCGCTACGCCGGCCTGCCTGAATAATTCGGATCGCTCTGATCGAGCCACACGTTGGAGAACAGGAAGTTCGAGCCGAACCACGTCGCCTGGAATTCGTTCTTCACGTAGGACCACGAGACGCCGCGCGTGACCGGCGAGCAATAGTCGAGCCGCGCACACACGCTTTCGAGCAGGTACTTCTGGATATCGATGCCGAGCGCCTGCCGTTTGGCGCGGTCGAACTCTCCGCGCTGCGCATCAAGCTGGGCGTCGAGCTGGGCGTCGGAGAGCAGGAAGGAGTTCTTCGTGCCGCCGGTGTGGAAGTAGGGGTAGAGCCAGTCGTCGAGGTCGATCCAGCCGTTGTCGAAGCCCCAGCTCGACGGAAACGACCCCTCGGCCTCGTCCTGAGCAGCGTGCAGAAACGCCTGCGCGAGCCCGTTGTAGCCGGTGGGGTCGACCGTCTCCTCGATCTTGAGGCCGAGCACCTCCTGCATCTGTCGCTTGAACTCCGGCATGGCCTTGTCGGGGATATATGCGGGGATGCCGGCGAAGATCATCTTCGCCGA
>JBBTPG010000033.1:13424-19070 GCA_038066315.1 Chloroflexota bacterium
CGGAAGTCCTTGAACGGGGACTTCTCGGACATCCAGAGGCGGGTGTTGAGGAAGCCCGCCGTGCCGCTTTCTGCGAGGACCATGCCATTGTTCTTCGCCACGCGCTGCGTTGTGGAGTTGTCGGCGAAGCCCGTGGCGTCCACCTGCTTGCTGTTCAGGGCGGCTTCCTGCGTTGAGTCGCTCTGCGGCGTCCATAGAGCGTCGTATCCGTCCAGGAATGGCCGGCCGGCGCCAATGCCGCGCGGGCTGTCGTCGGCCGCGAACCAGCCGGGGTTGCGGCGCGCCTTCACGACTTCGACGGCCTTGAACTCTTCAAGCTGGAACGGGCCGCTGCCGATCATCGCCTTATCGGAGTTCATGGTGTCGTTGGCGTCGACCAGCTCCTTGGCGATGATGTGGGCGTTGCGGTCAGCGAGATAGTGCAAGAACGGCGCGATCGGCGACTTCGTCGTGATCTTCAGCGTGTACTTGTCGACGAGTTCGAGCTTGTCGATCGTCTTCCAGTGTCCGGCGCGGTAGTAGAGAGCCCGCTGCGGGCTGCTCAGGTTCGCCTGGCGCTCCATGCTGTACTTGACGTCTTCGGCCGTCAGGTCGCGGCCGGCGACGCCGGGGAAGTTGCTCCTGGCGCGGGCGTTATCGTGGAACTTGGCGCCCTTGCGGATCTTGATGATGTAGGTCAGCTTGTCCGGCTGTTCCGGCATGCCATCGGCCAGATCCGCGCTCATCACCTGGTTGGCGTCATCGTCGTACTGCAGCACCTTGCTGAAGATGGCCGAATGCATGTTGTACATGGGGCCGAACTGCGTCTGGTGCGGGTCGAACGAGTCGAGCGCCAGCGCATCGAACGTGAATGAGCGGTAGATGCCGCCCTTCGTCTTCACGGGCGTCGACTGCGCGGCCTGTGGCGTGGCGGCGGGCGAGGAGGTGCCCGTGCTCGTCTTCGCGCCGCCGCCCTTGTCGTCGCCGCCGCAGCCGACGATCGCGATGCCGGCGGCCCCGGCGCCGAGTGCGGCGCCGGCTTTCAACATCTTGCGCCGGCTCACGCGGGCGTCGTGCACCTTCCGCCAGTAGTTGTCTCGTTGCATCGCACACTCCCTCCGCCTTTCGGCGTTCACGCGCCCGCGCGCAGATCTACACCCGGAGCCTGGGGTCCAGGATGTCCCTCATCGCATCGCCCACAAGGTTGAACGCGAGCACGGCCAGCGTGATGGCGAGTCCGCTGAACACGGCCTGCCACGGCGATGAGAAGATGAAATTGCGGCCGGCGTCCAGCATGGCGCCCCACGAGATGCCGGACGGCGTCAGCCCGAGGAACGCCAGGCTGGCCTCCGCGATGATCACGGTACCGAGCCCCAGCGTGAAGACGACGATCACGGGCGCGAGCGTGTTCGGCAGGATGTGCCGCAGCATCAAGCGCAGGTCAGAGGCGCCGATCACGCGCCCCGCCTCCACAAACGGCAATTCGCGCAACGTGAGCACCTTGCCGCGCACGAGCCGCGACACCTGTGTGAGGCCGATGAATCCGAGCGCGAACACGAGATTGCGCTCGGTCAGTTTGAACGCGCTCGCGATGAGCAACAGCAGGAGCAGCGGCGGGAACGCCTGCATCGCATCGAGCAGGCGCTGCGTCAGCGTGTCGACCATGCCGCCGAAGAAGCCGGAGAAGACGCCGAGGAGCGTCCCCGCGATGACCGCGATGGCCATCGAAGCGACGCCGATGCCGAGCGAGCGCCGTGTGCCCCACACGAGGCGCGCCCAGATGTCGCGGCCGGCGTCGTCGGTGCCCAGCCAGTGCTTCGCGCTGGGTGCGGTTTTCGCATCAAGGACGAACTCCTGGCGGTCCGTCCGGTAGACCTGTGTTGAGTTCGGGTCGTACGTGGGGTTGCGGCGGTCGAACGACTGTGCCGGATCGTAGCGCGCGAAGAGCGGCGTCGCCGCCGTCAGCGCCATCATGACGATGATGATGGCCGCGCCGAACGCGCCGAGCGGCTTGCGCCGCGCCAGGCGCAGAGCCTGCCTCAGGCGCGGCGGGCGCTCGGCGATGGGCGCCTGCGCGAGCGCGATGTCGGCGATGCCGCCCATTGCGGTCACTTCAAGAGCCACGGTCGCACCTGCACATCGTCTTCATCTCAGGCGTACCGAATGCGCGGATCGAGCCACGCATATGCCAGGTCCACGACGAGGTTCGTCAGCACCAGCGCGACGGCGATGATCAGCACGACGCCCTGGACGACGGGCTGGTCGTTCTGCTTGAGCGAGATGACGATGAACTGGCCGGCGCCCGGGACCGAGAACATGCTTTCGAGCACGACGTTGCCGCCGAACAGGACGCCGATCAGCACGCCGAGGATCGTGACGACCGGCGCCAGCGCGTTGCGCAGCGCGTGCCGCATGACGACAACGCGCTCGCGCAGCCCTTTCGCCCATGCCGTGCGCACATAGTCCTGCCGTAGCACTTCCAGCAGCTCCGAGCGCAGGAGCCGCATGATGATCGCCGCCTGAGCGAAGCCGCCGGCAAGCGCGGGCAGGAGCATCATCTTCAGGTTCTCGGCGGGGTCCTCCCAGACTTCGCGGTACGCCGTGGTAATCAGGGGCGGCGTCCAGCCCAGGAGCTTGGTGGAGAACAACAGCAGCAGCGTGCCGAGATAGAACGATGGCACGGCGACGCCGAGCACCGTGACGAAACGCAGCAGGTAATCGATCCACGTGTCCTGCCGGATCGCCGAGATTACGCCGATCGGCACCGCGATGGCGAGCGCGATCAGGATCTGCAGCGCGCCCAGCTCCATCGAGGCGGGCAGCCGGCCCTTCAGCTCCGACGTGACCGAGTGGCCCGTGATGAACGACGTGCCGAAGTCGCCGCGCGAGACGTCGCCCACGTAGTTGACGTACTGGCGCCAGAGGGGCTTATCGGTGCCGAGCTGGTGGCGGATCGCCTTGATCGCCTCGCGGTAGTCCTTGGTGCTCGACTGGCCCTGCGCCGCGCGCTGCTCGGCGTAGTCCGGACGGATGTGGCTCGTGAAGAAGACGAGCGTCACCACGATCAGAATGACCGGGATGTTCAGAAGCATTCGCTGCAAGATGTACTGGCGCACCTTCAGCCTCTCTACGTCCGCTTCGTCCCGGGTGAGAACAACTGGCCCGTATCGACGTGCCCCGGCTTGCGGTCCAGCGTGCCCGGATCCTTCGTGAAGCCGCCGAACATGTCCTTGTGAAGGTACGCGATGAGCGTGTCCATCAGCTCGGACGGCTCGCCGTTATGGCGCTTCTCGATCTCGCCCTTCAGCGTGTCCAGCGCCGGCCACACGTCAGTTCCGAACAGCCACTCCAGGTACTCCTTCGGGATGCGCGGGTTATCCTCGTCGACGTCGCCGTTCGGGAGCAGCCGCGGCGGCGCCAGCGGCGGCACGTAGAACAGGTTCGGCTCGGTGCCGAACTCCGGGTGCAGGGGGATCGCCACCTTCCATTTCTTGACGAGCTTGTAGACGGCGCTGTTCTCGTCGTCGAGATAGCCGAAGAAGCGCACCCGCCCGGGGCACTGGCGCATGCACGCGGGCGCGACGCCCTGCTCGACGCGCGCGAAGCACAGCACGCACTTCTGCGAGATCCGGCGCTGCGGGTTGAAGTAGATGCGCTTGTACGGGCACGCCTCGGCGCAAAAGCGATAGCCATGGCAGCGCTCTTCGTCGATGAGCACGGTGCCGTTGTCCTCGCGCTTGTAGATCGCCGTGCGGGGGCACGCTTCCAGGCAGGCCGGGCGCGTGCAGTGCATGCAGAGGCGCGGCAGGTAGAAGAAGTAGCTGTTGGGCCATTCGCCGGCGCCTTCGTCCTCGTCCCAGTTCATGCCCCATTTGGTCTCGCGGTCTTTGCTGAGCACGGTGTTCGGTCCGCCGTTCCACACCTCGTCGTAGTTGTAGTCCCATGCCACGCCGAAGTCCTCGCTCGTCGGGAGCTGGCTCGAACGCGCCTTCTCGTCGGGGCCGAAGCCACCGGCGAGATCCATCCAGTTCCGCGGCGAGCCGGCGCCGGGGAGCGTGTTGACCACGTTCCACCACATGTGCTCCATGCCCTCCTGGTCGGTCCAGAGCGTCTTGCACGCGATTGTGCACGTCTGGCAGCCAAGGCACTTGTTCAGGTCGAAGACCATAGCGAGCTGACGCCGCGGAGTTGGTGCACGGTCCGCCATCACGGACTCCTTCGCCACTGCAGCGGCCACGCGAGCGCAACGTAGACGCCCGCCGCTACGGCAAACGACACGGCGGTCGCCGGCAGCCGCGTCAGCTCGCCGCCGAGCGGGAACGGTGCGTCCAGCAGCGTCGCGAAGACGAAGTGCATCGCGTCGCGCCACACGGTCACGTCGCCGGGGTTGATCCAGCCGTAGGCGAGCACGCCGGCCGCCCACGCGAGCCACGAGAGCGCCGTCGGTGCGGCAGGCAGGGCGACGCGCGCCAGCACCACCGCGAACAGCGGCAGAAAGATAGAGGCCAGCAGCAGCGCGGCGTCCTCGATGTCCAGCGCGTCGGTGCCGGCGACGAACGCGCCGGCGAGCACTCCCGCCGCGATCAGCGCCGGCCGGAACCAGCGATAGCCAAAGCGGCCGCCCGCCATCGATGCGGCGTACAGGTTCGCGGCGACGGCATTCGCCTGCAGCGCCACGACGATCAGGATCGCGGCGGCGCCGATCGGGAGCGCGCTCATGAAGCCGGCGACGTCGCGAGCGCTCACCGTGAACACCCAGAGGATGCCGACGATCGCGTACCACGCCGTCATTACGCCGGACCCGGCGAACGCGCCGATGCCGGCATCGCGCTGCGAGCGCGCGTCGTAGGCGTAGTCCGCGACGACGGGTAGCCAGAGCAGCGGCATCGCGGCGATCAGGTCGAAGCCCTGCGCGTGCGTCGGCCAGCCGCCCAGGCCGTCGGCGTCGTGCAGGATCGGGATGCCGTACGTGGTGATGCCGGTGAGTGTGACGAGCGCGACGAGCACCACGCCAACCCAGACGGAGAACCAACCGATCCAGCGCTCCATGAAGACGCGTGGCGGCAGCAGTGCCAGCGCAAGCGCGAGTGCGCCGAACGCGATGCCCCAGAACGCGGAGGATCCGCCCAGACCCGGCACGTGCGCCGCGACGTTCGCGGCGAACGCCAGCGTGAACGCGGCCCAGACGACGTGGCGCACCAGCAACGTCGTCGCGATGAGCGTGCCGGCGGGTACACCGAGCGTTGACGACAGCAGCCCGACGGTGTTGCGGCGGCGCTTCGCGGAGACGGCGCCGACGGCGCCCAACATCGCCGCGCCGGCAAGGCTGCCCGCGACAGCGACGAGCATCGCGTCGCGCAGCGGCAGCGCCGGCACCAGGTAGGCGCCGGGGACGAACACCAGCAGGCTCATCGACAGCGCCGCCCAGAGTGTGACGTGGCTGCGCATGCCCGGCGCGCGCGGCTCGACCAACTCGTCGGAGCGCGGCGGCGAGCTCAGCCAGCGGGCGGCATCAAGCACCGCCATAACGCGCCTCCGTGGCCGTGCGTACGGGGATGTCCGGGAGTTCCGTCACCAGCCCGTCGGGGCTCGCGGCGCTCGGACCGATGACGTCGACCGTCGCGCAGATCACGTCCTCCTCATCGACCGAAGCTTCCGCGAGGATCG
>JBBTPG010000034.1:0-5789 GCA_038066315.1 Chloroflexota bacterium
CCCGCATGGATCGTGATGCGACGGCCGGCGCCGTGCAGTTCAAACTGGCGTCGCGCAAGCTCCGCGTGCAGCGGCTCCTTCTCGCACGTCTCCACCGCACCGTCAGGCCCCGCACCGTCCGCCAGCCACAACGCGCTGTAGCCCAGTCCGCAGCCGACTTCGAGGATGCGACGCGCTCCCGCGGCGGCCACGAGCGCACCCAGCAACGGCCCGCTCGCGCTCGGATACACGTCGCAATCGCCGCCGTGCTCGATGCGGTGCTGCTCGGAGGCGGTGAACACACTCGCGTAATGGTCGTGGGCGCGCGTCTGCGTGCGAATCCAGTCGGCGACGGCAGCCTGCGATGTGGGTTCGTTGGACAGGTCGGGCATGGCTCACCTCCGCGCGATGAGAGGCTGCGACGTAGCCCAGCCTCTGCGAGCTACAATACCAGCATGCTGGACCTCACGACCCGCTCCGACTTCGCACGCCACCGGCGCCTGCGCCAGTCCGCCGGACTCCGGCGCCTCGTGCAGGAAACGCGGCTCTCCGCCGCGGACTTCGTCTACCCGCTCTTCGTCACGCACGGCCAGGGCGTCCGCGACGAGATCGCGTCGATGCCGGGCCAGTACCAGATCTCGCTCGACCAGGTCGGGCGCGAGGCCGCCGAGCTCCGCTCGCTGGGCATCCCGGCGGTGCTGCTGTTCGGCCTGCCGGCGATGAAGGACGAGCGCGGCTCGGAGGCGTTCGCCAACGGCGGCATCGTCCAGGACGCCGTGCGCGCGTTCAAGAGCGCCGATTCGGACCTCGTCGTCATCACCGACGTCTGCCTCTGCGAGTACACAAGCCACGGCCACTGCGGTCTCATCGTCGATGGTGAGGTCGACAACGACGCGTCGGTCGAGCTGATCGCGCGCACCGCGCTCTCGCACGCGCGCGCGGGCGCGGACGTCGTCGCACCGTCGGACATGATGGACGGCCGCGTCGCCGCGATCCGCGAGACGCTCGACGACGAGGGCTTCACGCAGACGCCGATCATGGCGTACAGCGCGAAGTACGCGTCGGCGTTCTACGGCCCCTTCCGCGTGGCCGCCGACAGCGCGCCGCAGTTCGGCGACCGGCGCGGCTACCAGATGGACCCGCCGAACGCTCGCGAGGCGCTGCTCGAAATCGAGGACGACATCGAGGAAGGCGCGGATATCGTCATGGTGAAGCCGGCGCTCTCCTACCTCGACGTGATCGCGAAGGCGCGGCAGGAGTTCGACGTGCCGCTCGCCGCCTACAACGTCAGCGGCGAGTACGCGATGGTCAAGGCCGCCGCCGCCAACGGCTGGATCGACGGCCGTCGCACGGCGCTCGAGATCCTCACATCGATCAAGCGCGCGGGGGCGGACATCATCATCACCTACCACGCGAAGGAAGCAGCGGCGTGGCTGCGGGAAGACGGCTCGTAGCACGAGCGTGCTCCCCTCTCCACGTCGTGGAGAGGGGCTGGGGGTGAGGTGCTCGTTCCAGCGCGAGAGTCCGTTCGCGAGCAACTGAAGGACTGAACGACCGAACGACTCAGCGGTCGATCCGCTCCGCGTCCGCGCGCTCACCGGCGCTCTCGCGCTTGCGCGCCAGCAGCTCGTTCCGCGCGGCGATGGTGTGGCGGTGCAGTGGCCAGCCGATCTCGATCGCCACTTCGATGTGGTGGTTGAGGTAGACGAGCAGCGCCGCGTCCAGGTCCGTCTCGGCCAGCTCGGCGACGCGGTCGAGCGCGGCGTCGAGGGCGCGCTTCTCCGGCTCGATCTTGTCGGCGATGAAGATCAGCTTCTGCAGCCGGGTCATGCCGGGATGCCCGGTCGTGTGGTAGGCCGCCGCGCCCAGGATGTCTGCATCGAGCACGTTGTACTGCTCGCGCAGGATCGGCACGGCGAGCGGGCCGTGGAGCAGGATCGGCTCCATGCGTTCGACGTCGTCGAGGGCGAACGCCTGGTCGGCGGCGATGCCGAGCAGGCGTTCGTTGTTCAGCGCGCGCAGCAGGTCGTGGCCGAGCGCGGCGATCCGCACGTCCTGCGTGTCGACGCCGTGGATCTCCGCCAGGCGCAGCGCCTCGTCGAGGACGCGCACGACGTGCTCCGCGAGCCCGGCGGGGACCTTCAGCAGGGCGGCGCGCAGGAGTTCTTCGGCGTCATTCACGAGGCTGGCCTCCGCGACTGGTGATCGCGCGTCCCTTTCAGTGTCGCGTCTCGGCCGGCGAGCGGCAATCGGCGTTCGCCCGGAACTTATGCGCGTCCCCTAAGGGATCAGCCGCACCGGCTCGCCTTCGTCGATGACCGCCGGCGCCCAGTCGTGCTCCAACGGGCGCGCGAGGCGGTCGGCGAACTTCGTCGCGCCGCGGTCCAGGTCGTCGTACTTCGTCTTCGCGTGGGAGATATGGTTGCCCAGCGTGTCGAACTCGCGCCGGAAGCGCGCGAAGTCGTCGTTGAGCCGTTCGAGGTGCGCGACGATCTCCCGCGAGCGCTCTTCCACGCGCAGGCCCTTGAGCCCCAGCACCAGCGCCTGCAGATAGGCGAAGAACGTGTTCGGCGAGCACGCCATGACGCGCTTCGCCTGCGCGTACGCCTGCAAGTCGCCGGCCTCGTCGCGGATCATCGCTTCGTAGTAGACGTTCTCGGCCGGGATGTACATCAGCGCGAAGCCGAAGGTGCCCTCGTCGGTGAGGATGTACTTCGAGACGGCGTCGATGTGCCCGCGCACGTCGCGCGCGAAGTCGCGGCGGGCGAGGGCGCGCGCCGCGTCGCTGTCGGCGTCGATGATGCGCCGGAACGCCGCGTCCGGGAACTTCGCGTCGACGGGCACCAGGCCGCCGCCGATTAGCACCGCCGCATCGACGATGGTGCCGTTGCGGAAGCGGTGTTGCAGCGAGAAGTTCTCGCCGGGCAGGACGTCCGCGAGCAGGCGTTCGAGCAGCAACTCGCCGAACTGCCCGCGCGGCTTCGGCGCGCGCAGCATCTGCTGCAGGCCCGAGATGTCGCGCCCGACCTCCAGCATCTGCCGCGTCGATTCAGACAGGCGTCCGAGCTGCTGGTCGACGTTCCGCATCGTCTCGTGCGTGCCCGTGAGCGACGAAGCCAGCGACGCCTGCACGCCGTCGACGCCGGCGCTCAGCCGCGCGTCGAGCGCTTGCAGCTGCGACTGCAGCGCGCGCCGAGATTCGCGCCCGTCGTACCAGAGGAGCGCCACCGCGCCCAGCAACGCGAGCGCCAGCAGTACAAGGAGCGTGACGATCATGGGCGCCTCCAGCTGCCCCGTACCCACCGCCGGTCAGCGTAGCAGATCGCTCCGTGGCCGCCCGCGACGCCCCGCTCCTACGTAATCATCCACCGCGCTTTGAGAGAAAGTTGCTGAACTGTAGCGAATCGAGCCGTGCGCCCTCCGGCCTCCACCCTCCATCGTCCACCCTCCATCGCCCAGCCTCTGTGCCCTCCGCGTTCTCTGTGGTTCAATCCCAGCGAGGAGCACCGCCATGCGACACAAGATCCGGCTCGACGGCACAGTGACACCCGAAGACGCGCGGCAGGAGTACGTGTACCTGCCGTTCGACGTGCCTCCGGGCGCCCGGCGCATCGCCGTCAACTACCACTACGAGAACCAGGTCGATGGTGCGCAGGAGTTCAACGCCGGCAACAACATCGATATCGGCGTCTTCGACGTGCGCGGCGCCGACTTCCTCACCGGCGGCTTCCGCGGCTGGAGCGGCGGCGCGCGCTCGGCGTTCTTCATCGCACCGGACGCCGCGACGCCCGGCTACCTGCGCGGCCCCCTGCAACCGGGCGCCTGGACGCTGATGTTCGGCCTCTCGAAGATCGACGACGCGGCCGTGCGGTATCGCGTGAATATCGAGATGGACATAGACCCCGCAACGGAACACATGCCGGTAGGCGGCGTGCCGGCGCCGGGCAAGCCCCCGCTCGTCAAGCAGCACGCGAAGCCCATCCCGGTCGGCGCGCCCGGCGTCGGCCGCTGGTACCGCGGCGACCTGCACGCGCACAGCGAGCACTCCGACGGCCAGAACACCGTCGAGGAGATCGTCGAATACACCCGCCGCATCGGCCTCGATTACTTCGCGCTGACCGACCACAACACCATCAGCCATTGGGACGAGCTGGCGCGGCTGAACGATCGCGCGCCGCTGCTCATCGCCGGCGAAGAGATCACGATGTACGGCGGCCACGCCAACGTCTGGGGCCTCGACGGCTGGATCGACTTTCGCGGCAGCGACAGCGAGCGCGTGCGGCGCCTCGTCGAACACGCGAACGCGCGCGGCTCGATGTTCTCGATCAACCATCCCGACTCGCCGATCCCGTGGAAGCACGATGCGGTGCGCGGCTACCAGGCCGTCGAGGTGTGGAACGCACCCTGGCGCTACTTCAACGAGCCGGCGCTCCTGCGCTGGGACGAGCACCTCAAGCGCGGCGAGCGCATGATCGCCGTCGGCGGCAGCGACTCCCACTGCGTGCCGCCCGCGACGATGACGCAGCCGAACGGCCCGGGCGAGCCGTGTACGTGGGTGTACGTCGAAGGTACGCTTACCCAGCGCGCCGTGCTCGAAGCCGTCGAGCTGGGCCGCGTCTTCATCTCCGAAGCCCCGAACGGTCCGTTTATCGAGCTGCGCGCCGACGCGGACGGCGACGGCGCATTCGAGGCGCTGCAGGGCGACCGCATCGACGCCGCCGAGGGCGCGCTGGTGCGATTCCACGTCACGTACCGCGGGCCGGACGGCAAGCACCTCCGCTTCTTCGGCAAGCGCGGCCTCGTAAAAGAGATCACGCCCGATGTCGAGGAGTACGACGGCGAGTTCGAGCTGCGCATCGAGGGCGACGACTACCTGCGCTGCGAAGTCCGCGGCTTCCGCGGCCGCCCGGAGCGCGGCGAAGTCGTCCACGCCATGACCAACCCGATCTACTGGGGCCGCTGGTAGGTTCGAGGCCGCTCGCTGCGATTTCCGCACTCCCGGCGGGCTGCACCGGCGCCACCGCTCGTGCGATCATGTCCGCCATGGATGAGATGACGATTCGCCGGGCCACATCCGCTGACACCCAGCGCTTGATCGACATCCTCTACGACGATCCCCCGCGCGATATGCGCGCCATGGAGCCTGACGTGCGGAAGGCGAAGGCGCTCGGGGCGCTAGCCGTGCGGAACGGCCTCGAGGTGGCGGTGAGTCGCACCGTCGTTGCGGTGATCGGCGGGCGGCCGGTCGGGCTGATGGAGGCGAAGCGCCCCGGCCAGGACGCGAACGCGACGGTGTTCGCCATTGGGAACATGCTGCTGCGCGGCCTGCTCATCGTCGGGTTGGGGGGAGGGTTGCGCTACGTCCGCTACCGGCGGGCGCGCGCTCGCGTGGAGATCGGCCGCCCTCCGGATTCGTACTACATCGGCGAACTGGATGTGCATCCGGAGACCCGCAACCGCGGCATCGGCGCGCGGCTGCTGGAGTACGCCGAAGCCGAGGCGCGCGCGGAGGGCGTCGGGCGCATGTCGCTATGCACCGGAATCACGAATCCGGCGCAGCACCTGTACGAGCGCTCGGGGTTCCGCATCGTCGAGACGCGCCGGCATCCCGATTACGAGCGGCTCACCGGCAACCCCGGCCGCGTGCTGATGGTGAAGGAACTCAGTTAGCGCTTCAGCAGGATCGTGAAGCCTTCGGCTTCGAAGTCGCGGTCGGTGCTGAGGATCTCCGTGACGCCGCGCTCGCGGCAGATCACCATCGCCAGGCAGTCGGCAAGGCTGTACCGCTTGTCGAGCCGGTCGCGGTAGAG
>JBBTPG010000035.1:0-2535 GCA_038066315.1 Chloroflexota bacterium
GCGACGACCCCGGGCGTGCCCTTCGCCTTGTCGGTCTCGACGACGACGTAGCTGAGGCCCGCCTGCGTGAGCGCCGCGAGCGCGTCATCGAGGCGGACGGACGTGAGGTCGGGGACGGTGCCCTTCTTCACTTCGCCGATCGGCTTGCCGACGGCCGGCGCGGGGCCGCCGCCCTGCGCCTCGCGGGCGATCGTCGGCGCGGACTTCGGGTTCGACTTCACGGTCGCGCTGTCGCCACTGCCGCTCGAGAAGTAGAGGAAGATGCCGGCAATGGCGAGGAACGCAACGACGCCGCCGGCCAGGAGCCAGTTCATCGAGCCGGTGGCCGGCGGCGACTTCACCTCCGGCAGCGGCGTAAACGCGGGCTCCTCGGTCTGCGCCTGGAAGAGGCGCATCAGTTCGGCGGGGTTCAGGCTCAGGTACGAGGCGTAGGTACGCAGGAAGGCACGGCTGTAGACGGGCGCGGGGAACACCTTCCAGTCTTCGCGCTCGAGCGCATCGAGGTAGCGCTTGGACACGCGCGTATCGCGCTCGCAGTCTTCGAGCGTGAGGCCGCGCGCGACTCTCGCCTGGGATAACGTCTTGCCTAGTTCGGGCATGTGGCTTTGCATGGTCCGCCGCCGTGCGGGATCGGGGTCACACCGAGCGTACCGAAGCGCCTGCCGAGCGTCAAACGGGATAACCCTTATCCGAGCCATCCTGCGTCACAGTCGCGCCCGCACGGGGCCGAGGCGGCGCGAAGCTAGTCCAGTCCAAGCTCGTCCAGGCGGTCGTCGTCGATGCCGAAGAAGTGCGCGAGCTCGTGGAGGACGGTCGCCCGGATCTCTCTGACAAGCTGCCGTTCGTCCGGGAAGTCCTCTTCGAGTGGCTCCTGGTAGATGTCGATGACGTCGGGCGCCACCATGCCGTAGCCACCGTCACGCTCGGTCAGCGGGATGCCGCGGTAGAAGCCGTACATCGACTCGTCCGGCGCAAGATCGGCGTCGGCGAGGTCGGCGCGGCTGGGCCGGCGCTTGACAACGATGTCAACCTTGCGCAGATGTTCCTTAAAGGGGGGCGGGACATCGCGGAGCGCCTGCCGGATCAGGCTGATGAAGCGAGCGCGTTCCACCGCCGGCAGCGCTATCGGCCGACCGGCCAGAGCGTGCGATAGCCCTCGCCGCCGATGGCGTTGAGCATTTCGAGGCGCTCCAGCCGGCGCAGCTCCTGCAACAGCTCGTCGCATTCGGCCGCGGCAGCGGGGAAGCCGTTGTCGACGATGCGCCGCGTAATCGCGTCCCAGACGCCGCTGTCGACGAGGCCGTTGATGTAGCGCGGCCACCCGATTGCGCTGATGTTCCGCGGCAAGCGGAAGCGCGGGCGCAGCACCTTCAGGCTCTTGAAGCGCTCCTCGGCGCTGCCGGCCTTCGGCACGAGCTTGAGCATGGGCGGGTCGGCCTCGCTGAAGCGATTGTCGATGAGCAGGCGCATGGGCACGGTGACGAAGCGGAACGTGACGACGTCCGCCTTGCGGACGGTCTTGAGGATGGCGCCGTAATCGAGGTGATACTCGGTGTCCATGCGGGCGGCCGCCTCCAGCGATCGATGCGTGCGCGGGGACAGTCTACCACGGCCTCGCCTTGACGGTGGTTGCCGGCGCGCCGGCCAGGCGTGCGGCGACGAGCCCACCGTCGCTGTCGTCGGCTACCCTTATGGCATGCTGCTTGCAGTCGAAGAGCTTGCGCACCACGCGGCCGGGCGTCCCACCGCGATCACGCTCGGCGTCTTCGACGGCGTCCACCTGGGGCATCGCTACCTGATCGACGCGCTGAAGGAGCGGGCGACCGCGCGCGGCCTCGCGAGCGGCGTCGTCACGCTGCACCCGTCGCCGGTGCAGGTGCTGCGGCCGGAGGTGCGCGTCGCCTACCTCACGAGCCTCGAAGAGCGCGTCGAGCTGCTGAGGGCGACTGGCGTCGATACCGTGGCGCCGCTCACGTTCACATCGGAGGTCGCGGAGCTGTCGGCGTCCGACTTCCTGGCGATGCTGCACGGCGCGCTGGACATGCGGTTTCTGCTGATGGGCCCGGACAACGCGTTCGGCCGCGGGCGCGAGGGCACGCCGCAGCGCGTCGCGGAGGTGGCAGACGAGCTGGGTTTCGAGCTGGAGGTGCTGGCGGAGCCGCTGGGCGGCGGCAACGGACGCGTGAGCGCGACGGCGATCCGCAACGCGATTGGCGCAGGCGACATGGAGCGGGCGGCGGCGCTGCTGGGCCGGCCGTTTTCGCTGCGCGGCCCCATCGTGCGCGGGCACGACTGCGGGCGCGCCTTCGGCTTCCCGACGGCGAACATGGCCGTGACGCCGGACCGGGCGCTGCCGGCGTTCGGCGTCTACATCACGCGCTCGCACGTCG
The DNA here is from genome assembly GCA_038066315.1 of Chloroflexota bacterium. Lineage (GTDB taxonomy): Bacteria > Chloroflexota > Dehalococcoidia > DSTF01 > JACRBR01 > JANXYW01. The sequence continues at coordinate 2,391 of JBBTPG010000035.1, forward strand.
GCGACCGCACGTACCCGTCCGCGACGAACGTCGGCATCAACCCGACGTTCGACGACGCGCTGCCGTCCATCGAGACGTACATCCTCGACTTCGAGGGCGACCTGTACGGCCGCGAGCTCCGCATCGAGCTCCTGCACCGCCTCCG
>JBBTPG010000036.1:0-2146 GCA_038066315.1 Chloroflexota bacterium
TATCCTTGATCCGCGTCAGCCGGCCTGGCGCCCGGGTGACGCACATAACGGAGGTATCGCAATGGCACAACTCAAGAACGTAGTACTGGTCGACGGCGTCCGGTCGGCGTTCGGGCGCGGCGGCCGCGGCCAGCTCGTCGCCACGCGGCTCGACGAGGCCGGCGGCACAGTCGTGCGCGCGCTCATGGCGCGCAACCCGAAAGTCAGCCCCTGGCTGGTCGAGGACATGGGTCTCGGCAACGTGTTGGGCGCGGGCGAGTTGATCCTCATCGGCGCGAACAACGTCGCGCACCTCGCGGGCCTGCCCGCGGAGGTATGCACGTTCGACACGAACCGCCAGTGCGGCTCCAGCATGGAGACGCTGCACCGCGTCGCACAATCGATCATGGTCGGCGCGACCGAGTGCGGCATCGCCCTCGGCATCGAGCGCATGGGGCGATCACTCGTCGGCGGCCCGAGCGGCCCGAAGACACGCATCACGGAGTTCAATAAGGATCTCGCGACGATGAACGAGATCCAGCGCAATATGGCGCCCGACCACAGCAAGATCTTCTCGGTGCCGTTCCCCGACGCCATCCTCGACGCGAATCCGATCATGGCGATGACGCAGACAGCGCAAAACGTCGCCGAGGTCTACGGGCTCTCGCGCGAGGAGATGGACGAGTTCTCGGTCGAGAGCCACAGGAAGGTCGCCGCGGCCTACGACAAGGGCCTCTACAAGGACGAGATCATCCCGCTGGAGATCGAGACGCCGGTGTTCGACGACCAGGGCAACTGGTTGCCGGACGAGCACGGCAAGAAGGTGATCTTCGAGCAGGACGAGTGCCTGCGTCGCGGCACGAACATGGAAGGCCTGAGCGGACTCAAGCCCATTGGCGGCGTCCAGAGCTTCACCGGCGGCGAGGTGCGCATCACGGCGGGCAACTCCTGCCCGACGAACGACGGCGTTTCGGCCGCGCTGCTGATGAGCGAGGACAAGGCGCGCGAGCTGGGTCTGACGCCGCTGGCGCGCATCATCGGCATGGGTGTCGCGGGCGTCAAGCCCCAGGTGATGGGCCTCGGCCCGATCCCCTCGACGAGGAAGGCGCTCCGCCACGCCGGTATCACCGCCGACCAGATCGACCGCGTCGAGTTCAACGAGGCGTTCGCGGCGCAGGTCATCCCGTCCTGCCGCGAGCTGGGCATCCCGATGGACCGCGTCAACGTCAACGGCGGATCGATCGCCATCGGCCACCCGCTTGGCGCGACCGGCGCAAGGCTGGTAGCGACGGTCGCGCACGAGCTGCGCCGCAGCGGCAAGCGCTACGGTCTCGCGACGCAGTGCATCGGCGTCGGCATGGGCATCTCGACCATCATCGAGGCGCTGTAACCACACCCGTGGCGCGGGCTTTCAGCCCGCGTGTACGGACGCGGATGGGTGTCCCGAAGCGGAAGACTCTGGAGAACCGGCAGGCGGAATGCCTGCCGGTTTTTCTTTCGGAAAGTTATTGCATTATGAGTGCAAGTAGTGATATGCTCGCTGCCATGACGCCAGCAGTGGTCTCTCAGCATTCCCCCGGAGCAGCCGTCGATGGCCGCATGGCTCGTGCCGCGCGCACGAACGACGCCGTCGTGGAGGCGTTCTTGAGCCTCATCGAGGAGGGAGATCTGCGGCCCGGCGCGCAGCGCATCGCCGAGCGGGCAGGTGTATCGCTCCGCAGCGTCTTCCATCACTTCCAGGATCTCGAGACGCTCTTCGCCGCCGCCGCGGAACGCCAGATGCGCCGCGTTGCCGCGCCGGCGCCTCTGCCCGCCGGCGGGCCGCTCGCGGACCGCATCGCCGCGTTCGTCGCGGCGCGCTCGCGCATGCTCGAGGCGATCACGCCTGTGCGGCGGGCGGCCGTGCTCAACGAGCCGTTCTCGCCGACCCTCGCCGCGCGCCTGAGGTGGGCCCGCGACCTCGCGCGCGAGGAGGCTGCGCGTGTCTTTCACGTGGAACTTCGTGCGAGGAAGCCATCCGACCGGCGCGACCTGCTCGCCGCGCTAGCGGTGGCGGCCGAGTGGTCGACGTGGGAGGCGCTGCGAGCGCACCAGGGGCTGACCGTCGCACAGGCGCGGCGGGTGATGGCGCGCGCGATCCGCGCGCTGCTGAAGGAGGACTGAGATG
>JBBTPG010000037.1:0-1519 GCA_038066315.1 Chloroflexota bacterium
TGGTGCAGGTACGGGTAGACGACGTAGTAGCTCGTGACGCGAGGCTGGTACGGCTCGGTCAGGAGCTTCATCTTCGCTTCCTGCGGCGTGCGGCCGGCCTTGCGATGGTTACAGGTCTTGCACGCCGTAACGAGGTTCTCCCAGGTGTGGCGGCCGCCGCGAAAGCGCGGGTTGACGTGATCGAGCGTCAGGTCGCGCTGGCCGCGGCGCCCGCAGTACTGGCAGGTGTAGCGGTCGCGATTGAAGACTTCGCGCCGGGAGAGACGCATCTGCGGACGCGGGCGCTTGATCAGGTGGATCAGCCGGATGACGGAGGGCAGCGGGAACGCGCGCGACGCGGAGCGCAGATGGCCAAGGCCATGTTCCAGCACCTCCGCCTTGCCGCGGTCGACGAGAACGAAGGCTCGCGTCGCGTGGCAGACGTTCAGCGGCTCGTAGTTCTGGTTGAGGACGAGGACGCTACTGGATGTCATCGCCTTGGTTCCGATCGTGCCGAATCATATCAAAGCCCGAAAACGCCGGGCAAGGATCGGCTGGCGGGCTGTACACAGGACGGCCGCGCGACTAGAATCGCCCGTATCACCGAGCACAATCGGGCGCCGGCCCGGCGTCCAGCATGAGAGGAGCCCAACGTGGCAACGAAGGCCGAGATCATCAAGGGCCTGGAACTGCTGATCCAGGAGGGACATCGCATCGCCAACGACCTCACGGACGCCCAGTGGAGCCTCGTGGTCGACCTGGACGGCTGGAAGAACAAGGAGGTGCTGGCGCATATCGCCGGCATCGGCGCCGTCGTGGTGCCGATGGTCAGCGGCATGGCGAACGCGCCGGCAGGCGCCGATGCGCTGGGCGCCGTGAACATCGACCAGATGAACGCCGGCATCGTCGCGTCGAAGGCCGGCAAGTCGGCGAAGGAGCTGGCGGACGAGCTGGACACGGCGTACAGCGGCGTCATCGAGTTCGTGAAGAACGCGCCGGACGAGCTGCTCGCGAAGCGCATCACGGCGGGAGGCCACAAGGACGTGCCGATCAGCGACATCGCCGTGCGGATGGTCAGCATGCACGGCCTCGCGCACATCTACAGCGTCTACAGCAGCGTGATGAACGCGGGCTGAGGGCGCGCGCGCATGGCTGATCGCAATATCGCCGCCGCACTCGATGTGTACGCCGCGACGCCGGCCACGCTGGTCGCGTTGCTGGCGGGGCTGCCGGAGACGCTCACCTCCACCCCCGCGGACGATGGTTGGTCGCCTCACGACGTCGTAGTGCACCTCACGTCGCTTGACCCGTTCTCGATGGTCGGGCGCGTGCGCGCGATCGTCGAACAGGACGATCCCATGATCCCTGACCTCGACGAGCATGCGGTGCTCGAAGGCTCGGGGCTGCGCGGCCGGCCGCTCGGCGGCGTGCTGGACCAGATGGCACGGCAGCGGGCGGAGGCCCTGGTGTGGCTGCGCGCGCTGACACCTCAGCAGCTCGCGCGCACGGGCCGGCACAGCACCGTCGGTCCGCTGAGCGC
>JBBTPG010000038.1:0-2266 GCA_038066315.1 Chloroflexota bacterium
GTCGGGGGACGGGGACTTCCGCCGGCTGGTCGAGCTGGTCGCCAGCCGCGGCGTGCGCGTGGAGATCGTCGCGTTCGCGGAGGCCGCGTCGGCAGAGCTGAAGACCGCCGCCGACCTCTACGTCGACATCGGCGCCCATCTGGACGACTTCAAGGCGCTGAAGTGACTGCTCGTCTCGGCTCTACTCCTTCACCGTGAGCGTGCCCAGCATGCCGTGGTGGATCGTGCAGAAGTAGTAGAAGATGCCGGGCTGATCGAACGTGCGGGTGTACTCAGCGCCTTTCTGGACCGTCTTGCTGGCAAAGGCGCCGCGGTCGTCGGTCACGTTGTGCGGCAGGTCGCCGGAGAACGTCCACGTGACCGTCGCGCCCTTGTTCACGGTCAGCTCGCGCGGCGCGAAGTCCAAGTCGATGACGTCGACGCTCACCTGCATCTCGGTGCTGACAACGGTCGGCTGACGGAGCTGCCTGCGCTTCGGAGGGTCGCTGCCGCCATCGAAGGCCAGCCACACCGCCGCGAGCACGACGCCGAGCAGCGCGAGCGCGCCGACCGCGAGGGTTGTGTTGCTGCTCAGGATGCCTTTTCGGGCCTGCTGCTTCTTTTTCTTGGCCATACAAACTCCCGCTTAAGGCTCGCCGATCGGCGGATGTGCCGGTAGGGCCGTTTGGACGAAACCCTCCGTCCGTGCTTCGCGCGCGCCTCCCGGGCGTTCCGCCACGGCGGCGAGCGGGGTATCATCCTCACCCATGGACAGGCACGAGGTCGAGAGGCGCATCGCGGAGCACGGCATCGAGACCGTGAAGATCGGCACGCCGGACATCGACGGCGTGTATCGCGGCAAGCGCCTTTCGACCAAGCAGTTTCTTGACGGGTGCGAGGGCGACGGCTTCGCGCAGTGCGACGTCGTGTTCGGCTGGGACATCGCCGAAGAGGTGATCACGGGGCAGAAGCTGGCCATCGGCAGCGCCGACACCGGCTTCGCCGATATCCTCCTGCGCCCGGACCTCGCGACGTTCCGCATCGTGCCGTGGGAGCCCGCGTCGGCCGCCGTCGTCTGCGACGTGTACAGCGAGCACGGCGAGCCCGTCGCCGTATCGCCGCGCACCGTGCTGCGTCGCGTCCTGGACCGCGCGGCGAAGCTCGGCTACACCGCCGCGATGGCCGTCGAGCTGGAGTTCCGCATCTTCCGCGAGGACCAGGAGACGCTGCGTACGAAGGACTTCAGCGACTTGCGGCCGCTGAACCCCGGCTACAACTGCTATTCGATCAGCCACGCCAGCATCGACGATGACGTCGTCGGCGGGCTGCGGCGCTACATGGACGCCTACGGCATCGACGTTGAGGGCTACAGCCGCGAGCACGGCGAGGGCATGTACGAGATGAACCTTCGCTACTGCGACGCGCTGGAGGCGGCCGACCGCGGCATGTTGTTCAAGAGCGGCGCGAAGGAAGTGCTCGCGCAGTCCGGCGCCGTGCCGACGTTCATGGCGAAGTACTCCGACCGGATGGACGGCTGCAGCGGCCACATCCACCAGAGCCTCTGGCAGGGCGACGCGAACGCGTTCTGGGACGGCGCCGCGCCGCACCACATGTCGTCGACCCTCATGTCGTACCTCGCCGGCGCGCTGCAGACGATGCCGGAGCTGTTCGCGCTGTATGCGCCGAACGTGAACTCGTACAAGCGCTACGTCAGCGGTAGCTGGGCGCCCACCGCGGCGTCGTGGGCTATCGAGAACCGCACGTCGTCGCTGCGTGCGATTACGAACGGCGAGACGGCGATCCGCGTCGAGCATCGCGTGCCCGGCGCCGACGTGAACCCGTACCTGGGCTTCGCCGCCTGTCTCGCCGGCGGGCTCTACGGCATCGAGCGTGGCCTGACGCCGCCGCCGCCCGCGCAAGGCAATGTGTACGAGACCGAAGGGCTGCCGCCGCTGCCGCGCACGCTCGACGAGGCGATCGAGCGGCTTGACGCCAGCGCCGTCGCGCGGGAGTTCTTGGGCGATGCGTTCGTCGACCACTACGTCGCCATGCGCCGCTGGGAAGTCGAGAAGCACCGGCGTGCCGTCACCGCGTGGGAGCGCGCGCGCTATTTCGAGCAGGTGTGATCTAGTGATTAGTGGCTGGTGACTAGTGACTAGTGATTAGTGGCGGGGCGCGGACTGCTGCGCCTGCGCGGGAGAACAAGCAATGCCGCATCTGGCACGCGATGGCGTGAAGCTGTATTACGAAGAGGCCGGCAGCGGGCCGCCGATGCTCTTCATCCATG
>JBBTPG010000039.1:0-3568 GCA_038066315.1 Chloroflexota bacterium
CGCCGCCGAAGCCGGTGTGGCCGCCGCGCAGTCTGGCCTCACCGCCGCCCAGAACAGCGCGAACAGCGCGCAGAACGCAGTCACATCAGCCGCGGCGTCGCTCAAGAGCGCCGAAGCCACCTATTGCACTCCCCCGCCCCCCGCCCTTCCGCCGCCCGTTCCCGAACCCTCGTTCTGCACCACCACGCCGTCCGCGCCGATCTCGGCCGACGACGCCACGAAGGTGAACGACGCGCTCGCGGGTACGCACGCCACGTTCGCCGCCGCCGTCATCGGCGCCAACACCGGCTACCTCAACGCCGTCAACGCCGCGAACTCCGCGACCGCCGCCGTCACCTCCGCCCAACGGGCGCTCGACTCCGCGCAGGCCAAGCTGGCCGCCGCCAACGACGGCCCCAGTTCCGCCGATGTCTCCGCCGCTGCCGCCGCCGTTACGTCAGCGCAGGCAGCGCAGACAGCCGCGACCGAGAAGCTCAATACCGTCAACGAGGGTGCCACCGATTTCCAGCTCTCGACGGCCCGGGCCGCCATGGACAGCGCCTTCGCCGCGCTCGCCGCCGCCCAGGCCAGGCGCGACGAGGCCTACCGAGGCCCGAAGGCGAACACGATCGACCAGGCGCGCGCCGCTGTCCGCAGCGCGGCGCTCGCCGTCGAGGCGGCGCAGATCCGTCTCAAGAATGCGCAGATCATCGCCCCGTTTGATGGCACGGTCGGTGCCATCAGCGCCGAGCCCGGGGAGTTTTTCGGCGTATCTACCACCAACCCGGCGATTGTCCTCCTCACACCGGACCGGCTCACCCTGAAGATGGACGTCGGTGAGACGGACTACGCGAACCTCAAGACCGGGCAGGCCGGCGGCGTGCTGTTCGACAGCATCCCCGGGAGAGTCTATCCGTTCGTGATCTCCGAAATTGGGCTCAGCCCCTCGGTGACGCAGGGCGTCGTGACGTACCAGGTGAAGGCGTCGCTGGTCCTGCCGGCGGACGCGCCGCGCCCTGCGCCTGGTATGAACGCACGCGGCCAGATCATCACGGAATCCAAGCCGAACCTGCTGGTCGTGCCGCCGCGGGCGATCCGCAAGAGCGGCAACGATCAAGTCGTCGATGTTCGGCGTGATGGTTCGATCGTCGCGCAGGTGGTCACAACGGGCGCAACGGACACGGGGCAGGTGGAGGTTGTGACGGGGCTCGTCGAGGGCGACGTCGTCGTCGTCGCGTCGCTGACGTCCGCGAGGCCGGGCGCGACGCCGAAGCCACAACCGACGCTGCCGGGCAACGTGAGGTAAGCGTGAGATGATCCGTCTTCGTCGCATCTCCAAGCTCTACAAGCTCGGCTCCCAGGAAGTCCACGCACTCAGGGGTGTCGATCTGGAAATCCGTGACGGCGAGTTCCTGGCGATCATGGGCCCGTCCGGCTCCGGAAAATCGACGCTGATGAACATCGTAGGCTGCCTCGATCGTCCGACCGAGGGCATCTACCAGCTCGACGGCATCAATGTCAGCAGGCTTGGCGACGCTCAGCTCGCCAAGGTGCGAAATCGCCGTCTGGGCTTCGTCTTCCAGTCGTTCAACCTGCTGCCGCGTCTCAACGCCATCGACCAGGTCGCGATGCCGCTCTCGTATCGAGGCGTCTCGAACCGCAAACAGCTCGCCCGCGTCGCGCTCCAGCTCGTCGGCCTTGGCAGCCGCATGCACCATCAGCCCACCCAGCTCTCCGGAGGCCAGCAGCAGCGCGTTGCGATCGCGCGCGCCATCGTCGGCAACCCCACGATCATCCTGGCCGACGAACCCACCGGCGCCCTCGATACCAGGACCAGCCACGACGTGATGGAGATCTTCCGCAAGCTCAATGAGGAGCGCGGGATCACGATCGCCTTCGTCACGCACGAACACGACGTTGCGGCGTACACCCGCCGCATCGTGTCGTTGCGCGATGGAGAGATCGTCGGCGACGAGCCGAACGTACCTGTGTACGCCGGCCAGCCGTTGCCCGTGGCATCGAACCCGGGGACGCAGAAAGCCGCTGACCTGGCGCCACCGCGTTCCATTGAGACGCAAGCATGAGCCTGCTCGACGTCTTCATCACGGCGCTGGTGGCGCTGCGCAGCAACTTCCTGCGCACCTTGCTGACGATGCTCGGCATCATCATCGGCATCGCTTCGGTGATCGCGCTGACCGCGGCGGGCGAGGGCGCGCAGCAGGGCGTGGCGGACCGGATTCGCGGTCTTGGCAGCAATCTGATGTTCGTGCGGCCGTACTCGGCGCAGCCGGCCGGTGGATTGGCTTCCGTGCTCCCGGGCGCGGGCCCGAGCCTCTTTTACGAAGACGCGAACGCGATCGCAGCCGCGAACATCCCGGGGATTGATTCGATCGCATCGCAAACCGTGGTGGGTCTGACCGGTGATTTCATCCAGGCGAAAGTGATCTACCGCTCACAGAACATCAAGACGACCCTCGTAGGCACGGAGCCCTCGTATCAGCAGGTGCGTGACTTCTACGTCGCCAATGGCCGATTCCTGTCCGAAGACGACGTGAGCAAGAAAGGGCTTGTGGTCGTGCTGGGCGCGGGCATTGCTCAAGACATCTTCGGAGACAAGGATCCCATCGGCGAGACCGTCGGCATCTTCGCCGGCCCGAGCGCGCAGTTCGGCGTGCGGTTTAGCTTCACCGTCGTTGGCGTTATGGAGAAGAAGGGTGCGTCGGCCCAGGGCAATCAGGACGATCAGGTGTTTGTGCCGCTGCCGTCCTTCCAGGCACGGGTAGCGTTCATCCGGAATGCGCGAGGCTACACGAACGTCCAGCAGATCAACATTAAGGTCGCGGACCAAAAAGCCGAAGCTTCGGTCAAGCTTGCCATCGCCGATGTGCTCCGCAAGCAGCACAACGTCATCAACGAAGATGACTTCCAGATACAGTCGCAGAGCGATGTGCTTTCGACGGCGACGTCAGTGGACCGGACGCTGCAGGTGCTGCTCGTCTCGATCGCGATTATCGCGCTGGTCGTCGGCGGCATCGGCATCATGAACATCATGCTGGTTTCGGTGAGCGAGCGGACGCGCGAGATCGGTATCCGGAAGGCGGTCGGCGCGAAGCGCCTCGATATTCTGATGCAGTTCGTGATCGAAGCGCTGGTGGTGACGACGATCGGCGGCGCGATCGGCGTGCTTGCCGGGGTCGGTGCGATCGAATTCGCGAAGTACTTCGAGATCGGCGGATCAGACACGAAGTACCTGATTACGCCGTTCTGGGTCGGCATGGGTCTGAGCATGTCCGCCGTCACGGGGCTCGTCTTCGGCGTCTACCCCGCCTGGCGCGCCTCCCGCCTGGACCCCATCGAGGCCCTCCGCCGCGAGTAGGCGCGCACGGCTGTGCGCCCCGTTCGGCTGCACACGCCGCATATCGTTGCGGCGGCGCTGTGTAGGGGCGGACCTGTGTGTCCGCCCCGTTCGTACCGCGCCCGGCTGTATCGCTGCGGCGCGTCACGCCTCCCCCCCGCCCGACCGCCCGAATCCCGCGCGCGGCTACATCGATGAGCTGTGCCGGCATCGCCCACGTCTCGTACGACCAGC
>JBBTPG010000040.1:0-11169 GCA_038066315.1 Chloroflexota bacterium
TCCTGTACACGACGCTGCAGCCATGCTTCGGTTGCCTGAAGGAGATCCTTCAGGCAAACGTGTGGGAGGTGTGCTACCTGCAGCCGTGGGAGTCGCGATTCGCCGAACAGTATGCGGCGCTCGTCGAGCGGCTCGGACCCGAGCGCTTCCGGCGCGTGGTCGCCGCGGATCCTGACGCGGCCTGGGCGCTGGGGCGGACGGGCGAAGCAGGCGAACGCACACTCGGTCACGAATTTCTGTAAGGTTACATAACGGTTCCGCTCATGGGACTCTGCTGAACGGCGGTGGTAGAGTACGGATGCGGTGAGGGCACTGGAGTCCCATGCTCGACATCTACCTGATCACCCTCGCGTTGTCGATCAGCATCGGTCTCGTATCGACCGTGCTGCTCCTGGCGTTGTCGCGCACCGAGCGCTTCCTGACGCTGTTCCACGTGCGTGGCACGCTGGAGAAACCGCGTTGGGGCGGCGTCGTCTTCATCGCGACGTTCGCGCTGACGCCGTTCATCGCCTCCGCGCTTTCATCGCACGCGAGCGAGTTCTTCTCGCCCAAGTCAGGCAGCTTCCTGGGACTCCTCGCCGCGGCAGCTTTGGTATTCGTGGTCGGCTTCTTTGACGACGTGAAGCTCACCAGTCCGGCTGTGCGCTCGCTCGTGTTCGTTGGCGGTGGCGCCGCGGCATACACGGCCGGCTACCGCATGGACGACATCGGGCTGCCGTGGGGGCCGAACATCCATCTCGGCGCGGCAGGATTTGTCGCGACCGTGTTGTGGATCTACGCCATGACGAACGCCATCAACTTCATCGATGGGCGCGACGGCGTGTCGCTCGGCGTGGGCATCTTCGCGTGTGTGACGATGGCCCAGATCGCCGCACACTCATCGCACCCGACGGTGGCGCTGCTCCTCGTGGCGCTTGCGGGCGCCGGCCTCGGATTTCTGCCGTTCAACCTGCCGCCCGCGTCCGCCTACGTGGGTGATTCGGGCGCGTACGTGATCGGATTCGTGCTGGGGACGTTGTCGATCCGCGCTGCGACCGGGCCGACGGATCAAGTGTTCATCGCCGTGCCGCTGGTGGCGTTGGGCTACCCCATCCTCGACCTTGTGCTAGCTCCTACGCGGCGATTGCTCCAGCACAGGCACCCGATGATCGGCGACGAGGACCACATCCACCATCGCCTCGAGGTGTACGGCGCCGGGCCGCGCGGGACGTTGGTGGTGATCTATGGACTTGCGGGCCTGTTCTCCATCGGCGCGATCTTGCTGCACTACTTCGATCAAACGTGGATGGAGGCATCCGTGCTCGCGGCGCTCGTCCTGGTCGTCAGTGCGACCTTGCTCAAGCTTGGGTACATCCTGACGATGTGGAACAGCCGGAGCATCGTCTGGCTCCGGCAGCGCGTCTTCGCTCCGCAAGAAGGCGGGCACCGCTCGGGCGAGTGATCGCTGCTGTCAGGCAGTCTGGCGGCGTCGCCCAAGCAGTCGCCGCACCCGCGACGCCGCCAGCACGGACACGCACCGTCCGATGATGCCCGCGGCGGTGATCGCGTCACGCGCGATGTTGCCGCGGAGGTGCTTGCGGTAGTAGCGCCACATGCTGCGATGCCGCTCGATCACCAGGCGCGAGGACGCGCTCTCGCTTGCGCCGATGCTATGGTAGAGCGCGACCGCAGGATCATAGACGACGCGATAGCCGGCATCGTGCGCCCGCCGGCAGAAATCCACGTCTTCGTTGAACAGGAAGAAGCCCGCGTCCCATCCGCCCACGCGGTCAAACAGCGTTCGCGGAAACATCAGCGCCGCGCCGCTCACCCAGTCAACGTCGCGCTCCTGCGTGTGGTCGTAATCGGCCATCAGGTATTCGCGCGAATAGCGGTTGCCTGGCAGCAGCTTCGTCAAGACCGAGTATCGGCTGAAGAGGGCTGTGGAGTAGCCCGGGAACGCGCGACAACTCAGCTGGAGAGAGCCGTCATCGTTGAGGAGCTTCGGCGCCACGATGCCGACGCCCGGATGTTGATCGAGATACCTCGCGAGCTCCGACAACACGTCGCTCTCAATGCGAATGTCGGGATTGAGTTGCATGACGTAGCGGCCCGCCGTGACGCTCACGCCGTCGTTGATGGCCGCCGACAGTCCGCCGTTCGTCCGCCGCCGAATCACTCGGGCCAACGGATCAGCGCGTTCGACGAGATCCGCCGTTCCGTCGCGCGATGCGTTGTCGACGACGATAACGTCGTATGACACGCCGGTCGTGTACTGGCGCAGCGATTCGAGACATGCTCCGATCACGCTCCGCGAGTTGTATGTCACGATGACGACGGACACGTCGATGCTCATGACCTGGCGCGATCTCCCTGGACTACCCGCGAGTACACCGCGTGCGTCTCGTCTCCCGCACGACGCCAGCTGAACTGGGACGCCCGTTCAAGGCCTCGCGCGGCGAGGACCGCTCGCAGCCCTTCGTTCTCCAGCAGCCTCCGCAGGCCATCGCGTATAGCGTCGACGGACAGCGGATCGACGAGCAGCGCGGCGTCGCCGGCGACCTCCGCCGTGGCTGAGATGTTAGACGTGAGGACCGGCACTCCGCAGGCCATCGCTTCCACGATGCAGAGCCCGAAGCCCTCGTACAACGACGGGAAAGCGAACGCGGCCGCGCCGCTGTAGAGCGCGGGCAGATGCTCATCCTTCACATAGCCCAGGTAGACGACGCGGTCGCGCATGCCAAGCCGGTCGACGAGGGCGAAGACATCTTCGAACTTCCACGCTTTCTGCCCGACGACGACGAGGCGATACTCGAGGCCCTCGTCTCGCAGGGCGCGCATCGCGTGGATCAAGCGCGCGTGGTTCTTGCCCGGCTCCAGACTGCCGACGCTCAGCACGTACGGGCCGTTGATGCCATACTCGCGCGCAACGGCGCCGGCCGCACCGCCATCAATCCGCACGAACTGGGATGCAGCGGCCTCGTACACAGTCGTCACCTTCGATTGCGGCACGCGCAATGTCCGCACCACGTCGTTACGCACAGCGTTCGAAGGCACAATAATCGCGTCGGCGACCCGCGCCCCAAGACGTGTCATCGCTTGCATGTAGAAGCGCCGCACCGGTGGATAGCGCTCGGGAATGCGGAAGAACGTGACATCGTGGATCGTGACGACGCGCCGGCACCGTACGCCGGCTAGCGGCAGCGTATGGTGCGTGGAATGCAACACGTCGATATCGAGCGCGGCGAGCGCGCGCGGCAACTGCAGTTGCTCCCACGCGAGCCGCGCCGGGCGGGACGCTGCCTGGACATGCTCTATGCGCCAGTTGCGCTTGCCTTCGATATCGGCGTCAAGCCAGCGGCCTCGCGTGAACAGCGCGTAGCCGTCGTGGCGGCTGCGACGGGTCATCGCACGGACAAGCTCGATGGCGTAGACGCCGGCGCCGGCTGGCTTCGGCGGGACCGACGTCGCGTCGATGGCGATTCTCACAGGTCGTGCACTTGCATCGTGCGGCCCATGCGGCCACGATAGTAGTCGAGCGTGCCCAGCGCCATCGCACGCAGGAGCGGCCACTCGCGACGGGAGGTCATCTTTGCCGCCGTCGCGACGCGCGTTGCCAGGAAGTACGCTGTAAAACAAGCATAAGCCAGCCGCGAGCGGGCATGTTTCCGCACGAGGTAGATCCGGTTCCGCGTCGCGTAGTACTGTTTGAACGGCGTCATCCAGCCGCCGCCGCTGGAGCCGCTTTCGCGGTGGTAGATCACGGCGGACGGCTCGTAACGCACGCGGTAGCCGCGCGCCTGGGCGCGCCGGATCCAGTCCGTCTCCTCGTAATACATGAAGAATCGCTCGTCGAGCCCGCCGGCGTCTCGGAACGCCTGCACTGGCACGAGCGCACAGCAGAAGCTTGCGGTTGCCAGGCCGTCGCGGCGGACGCTCGTCGCCGGGCCATCCGGCCGGCCGGCGAACGTGTGGCGGAACACTCCGAGCCTCCAGTCGAACCCGCCGGCGTGCGTGCTGATCAGCCGATGGTCGTCGGTGTACAGGATCTTCGGCACGACGATCATCTTCGGTTCCGCCGATTCCACCATGCGCGTGAGGAAATCACGTTTGAGGATCGTGTCATTGTTGAGAAACAGTACGAACTCGCAGCCGTCGACGAGGCCGCGGTCGAAAGGAAGATTCGCGCCCGCCGCAAAGCCAATGTTGTCAGGGCAGCGGACGGCTTTGAAGTCCATGCATCCGGCGAACGACGACTCGATCGCCGTCATCGACCCGTCCGACGAGCCGGAGTCGACGACGATGAGCCGCCACGCCGGGTAGTCGATGGCCTTCAACGATGCGCAGAACTCGTCGATGAACGCGGCGCTGTTGTAGTTCACGACGATGATGCCGACGCGTGGCGTTACGTCAGGCATCGGCGGCGACCCGCGATCGCTCGAAGTAGGCGGTGAGCGCGTCCTGCCATGGCCGCATCGTGACGCCCAGCGCCGCCGCCCGCGTGTTTGCGAGCACTGAGTACGGCGGCTTGCGCGGCCCGTCGTAGCCGTTCGCGCGGAGTTGTTCCGTCGTTACTTGTTCGACCGGCGCCTCGCTCATCCCCGAGAGCCGCAGGATCTCGAGAGCCCAATCGTAACGTGACGCCTCGCCGCTGTTCGCGAGGTGGTAGATGCCGGCGGGCGCGTTTCGCTCGATCAACTCACGAATCGCGACCGCCAGGTCTTCGGTCGACGTCGGCGAGGCGACTTCGTCCGTCACGAAGCTGAGCTTGCGCCCGGACGACGCGGCGGCGCGGACTTTCTCGACGAAGTTGTTGCCGCCGTCGCCGTACAGCCACGACGTGCGGACGGTCAGCGTATCGGCGCACGCTGCGGCCGCGAGCCACTCACCGTCGAGCTTCGAGATCGCGTACGCGTTCAGCGGCCCCGTTGGGGCATGTTCCGTGTAAGGCATGCTCTGCGAGCCGTCGAAGACCTCGTTCGTGCTGACAGCGACGAGGCGCGCGCCCACGCGCTGGCACGCCTTTGCCACGTTCTCGGTGCCCCTGCCGTTGATCGCCCGCGCAGCTTCCGGCTCGCGCTCGCAGCGGGCTGTATCCGTCAGCGCGGCCGCGTGGATGACGACATGGGGCCGGTGGCGGCCGATCGCCTCATCGACCGCATGGGCGTCGGTGATGTCCAGTTCAGCGTGGCCGAGGGCCGCGGCGTCTTCACTCGTCAGCGCGCGCTGCAGGCTGCGCCCGAGTTGGCCGTTGCCGCCCGTGATGAGGATGCGCATCTCAGGGCATTGTAGCGTGCGCGGCCTCGACGGAGCGGCGGCCCGGCGTTGGGTCGATGTTATCCGCCGTACGGCCGCGCCTTGGCCAGCCGGTCGCCGTACTGGCGCTCATAATAGCGGCGGAAGTCGCCTGACTTGATCTTCTCCCACCAGGCGCGATGCTCGACGTACCAGCGCACGGTGCGCTCCATGGTGTCGCTGAAGTCGTGCTCGGGCTTCCAGCCGAGCGCACGGAGCTTCGACCAGTCCATGTAGTAGCACGGGTCATGCCCGGCGCGGTCCTCCACGAACTGGATCAGGTCGTAGGGCTTGTCGAGAATATCCAGGATCGCGCGGGCCGCGTCGATGTTTGAGACGTGGTTGTCGGCCTGCACGTTGTACGCCTCGCCCTTCTCGCCGTGCTCGAGGAGCAACAGCAACGCGCGCACGTTGTCTTCCACGTACAGCCGGTCGCGTACCTGCAAGCCCTCGCCGTAGATGGGCAGCGGCTCGCCGTCGAGCGCGTTCGTGACGAACAGCGGAATCGCCTTTTCAGGATACTGATACGGCCCGACGTTGTTCGCGGGCCGCGCGACCACTACCTGCAGGCCATACGTCTCGGCGAATGCGTGGCACATCATGTCGCCCGCCGCCTTGCTGACGGCGTACGGGCTGCGCGGACGGAACGCGTCGTCCTCGCGCCTCGGGTTCTCTCTCGTCGCCGGTCCGTACACTTCGTCGGTCGAGATGTGCAGCACGCGTTCGACGTCGAGATCGCGGGCGGCGCTCAGCACGTTGTACGCGCCGCGCAGATTCGTCTCCATGAAGTCGCCGGCGTCTTCGATCGAACGGTCGACATGCGACTCCGCCGCGAAGTTCACCACCGCGTCGCAGCCGCGCATGGCGTCCGCGACGGCGGCCAGGTCGGCAATGTTGCCGTGCACGAACGAGTATCGCGTGTCATCGGCCACGTCGGCCAGGTTCTCGGGATTGCCGGCGTACGTCAGCGCATCGAAGTTCACGACGCGCACTTCCGGCCGCTCGCGCATCACATATCGGATGAAGTTGCTGCCGATGAACCCCGCGCCGCCGGCAACGAAGATCTTTCTCATCACGGCACCCGCACGCGGCTGAAGTCGCCGAGGATCAACTGGTAACCGCGCGGCTTGCGATCATCGCCGACGAGTTCGACATCGCGGCCGATCAGACTGTGCTCGATGCGATGACCCAGGTGCTTGATCTTCGTGTTCTCCAGCACCACGCTGCCGGCGATCTCGCTCTCGACGATCTCGCAGTCGTGGTCGATCGACGTAAACGGACCGACGTACGAGTTCTCGATGCGCGTACGCTCGCCGATGATCGCCGGCCCGCTGATGACGCTGTTGATCACGGTACAGCCAGGCTGCAGCACGACGCGCCCGTGTAACTTCGACGCTTCGTCGACGGTGCCGCCGCTGGGGTCGTCGCGCAGCATCTCTAAGACGATACGGTTTGCGGCCAGCAGGTCGTCGTGCTTGCCGGTGTCGATCCACTCGCCTTCGACCACTTCGGCCCGGACCTTGGAGCCGTTGTCGAGCAACCACTGGATCGTGTCCGTGATCTCGAGCTCGCCGCGCGCAGAGGGCTTGATGCTGGCGATGGCCTCGAAGACCCGGTCCGTAAACATATAGATGCCGATGACGGCGAGGTCGCTCGGCGGATCTTTGGGCTTTTCGACGACGCGCACGAGGCGTTCGCCGTCGAACTGCGCCACGCCGAACTGGGTTGCGTCCGGTACATGCTTGAGCAGGATGGCCGCGTCCGCGTCCGAGCTGCCGAACGCCTGGACGAACGGCACGATGCCATGCGTCAGGAAATTGTCGCCCAGGAACGTCACGAACGGCGCTCCCGCCATGTGGTCGCGCGCCAATCCGACCGCCTGCGCGATGCCGCCGGGCTTCAGCTGCTCGATGTAGTCGATCGTCGCGTCGAAGCGGGAGCCATCACCCGCCTCTCGCCGCACCTGGTCGCCCGTTTCCGGCGAGACGATGATCGTGATATCGCGGATGCCCGCTTCAACAAGATGGTCGAGTGCGTAGAACAGGATCGGCTTGTTAGCGATCGGCACGAGCTGCTTGGCGCCCGTATAGGTGAGCGGCCGCAGCCGGCTGCCTTTGCCGCCGCAGACGACGAGTCCCTTCATCGGTCCCTTCATGCCCGGCAGTCTACCATCCGCACCTTGCCTCAGATTCGGCGGCGCTGCACCCCTGACACTGAGAGCTTCGGCGCGGCAGTCATGCGCGACTAGCCCCAGAAAGCCACGGCTGGCAAGATCGTCGCGAAACATCGATGAATCGCCGACTGGAGAGACCTATGGATGTCCGGGGCAAAACAGCGATCGTTACGGGTTCTGCCGTAGGCGTCGGGCGCGCGACCGCCATCGACCTGGCGAAGCGCGGCGCGAACGTCGTTATCAACTACTCGCGGTCCGAGGACGACGCGAAGGAGGCAGTGCGCCTGGTCGAAGCTGAGGGCGCCAGGGCGCTGCTCGTCCGCGCCGACGTGTCTGACGACGCGCAGGTGCAGTCGATGGTACGGCAGTCAGTCGATGCATTCGGCGGGCTGCACATCCTCGTCAACAACGCCGCAATGACGCATTTCGTGCCGTTCCACGATCTCGACGGCATGAAGGCCGAATACTGGGACGACATCTTCAACGTCAACGTGAAGGGTGCGTTCTTCTGCGCCCGCGCCGCGGCGAAGGCGATGAAGCAGAGCGGCGGCGGCGCCATCGTTAACATCGCATCGGTGGCAGGCGTCCGTGCGATCGGCAGTTCGATCGCGTATGCCGCATCAAAGGCCGCAGTGATCAACATGACCGTCGCGCTCGCGCGCATACTCGGCCCCGACATCCGCGTGAACGCCGTCGCGCCCGGCTTCATCGAAACGCGCTGGCTGAGGAGCGGCCTCGGCGACCAGGTATACGAAGCGGGCAAGGCGATGCAGATCAAGCAGGCCCCGCTCAAGGCCGTCTGTCAGCCGGAGCACGTGTCGCAGCTCGTCATGAGTCTCATCGAGGGAGCCGATCTCGTCACCGGCGAGTGCATCGTGATCGATGGCGGCGTCGGCATCGCAGGCTGAGTCCACGTTTCGATGGAACGGCGCGCTCGACCGGCGCGATATGTCAGACTAGGATCGGCTTGCCGCCGGAGTCTCGGCTGCACGACGCCCGTTCAGCGCCATGGTGAGGAGTCTTCCATGGACAAGTGGGAATACAAGGTCGTGTACGTTGACTTCAGAGGCAGGATTTCGTCAGAAGGGGCGGAGTACATCCGACAGGGCGGTGAACACCGCACCGGGTTCGTCCGCGGCTACCTCGACAAGCTCGGCGAGGATGGCTGGGAATTGACCGGCTTGCTCCCCCTGATGAGGCCGGAGAGTAGCTACTTCATGCTGAAGCGGCCGGCGCAAGCCGTCGCGAAGGCATCCGAAGGTTAGTCAAAGACCGGCGCTGAGGGATTCGTGACGCCGGCTCCGGCGGCAGGCCACCACGGCGAGCGCAGGGCGAAGCGCTGCCCCGCTGTGGCGGCGCAGCTTGCACGATCGTTTGTCGATGGTCAGATCGCTGCTACCATGCGTCCGTGATGGAACTCGACAAGGCTCCGGCCGCTCCGCCCGACATTGACGACGAAGATCTCGAAGACGAATCCGCGCTCGTCCAGGAGACCCCGCAGGTTTCGTCGTACATCGCCATCATCCGGATCGTGGCCGTGCTGGGGATGGGACTCTGCGTGTCGTTCGGGCTCTTCATCATGCTCGTCGGCATCAAAGGCGTCATCGTCGGCATCCCGATCATCCTGCTTTCGATCCCCTGCTACTACGGCATGCAGCTGGCCGAGCGCCTCGCCACGAAAGAGCACAACAAGCGCCAGGCGAAGCTGGCGCACGGACCGTAACTCCATGCTCGCCGCTTCGCGGATCAGCACGTATTCATGACCGCATTCGCCGGCGTCCGCGTAGTCGATGCGTCCGAAGGCGTCGCGGGCGGCTATTGCACGAGGCTGCTCGCCGGCCTCGGCGCCGACGTCATCAAGGTTGAGCGGCCCGGCATCGGCGACACACTGAGGCGCACAGGCCCGTTCCTTCACGACGTACCGCACCCCGAGACGTCGGCCTTGCACTTGCATCTCGGTGCGGCGAAGCGCAGCGTCACGCTCGACATCACGGCGGCGTCAGGCGCGGCTCTGCTCCTGCGGCTGCTCGCCCGCGCGGACGTCTTCATCACGCGTGATGCCGCGCCGCTGCCCGCGTCGTTGTCGGTCGCAGCGTTATGCGAGCGCTTCCCGGAACTCATCGTCACGTCGATTACGCCGTTCGGCTGCACCGGCCCGCGGGCGGGCTGGCGCGCGACGGACATCGTCGCCCATGCGATGGGCGGCTACCTCGCGATGACCGGCGATCCCGATCGCGAGCCAGTAAAGCCGTATGGGCATCAGGCGGAGTACCAGGCCGGACTGCACGCGGCGCTCGGCGTCGTCGCCGGGCTGACGTCCCGCGAGCGCTGTGGCGCCGGTGGTCAGCACGTCGATGTTGCGATGACGGAGGCAGCGAGCTTCCTCATCGGCGGCGCGCTGGCACGCTCCTTCATGTTCGGGCGTGAATCGAAGCGCAATGGGTCGCGACCTGTTGGCCTCCCGCCCGAATATCTGTACCCATCGACCATCCGCCCCTGCGCCGGCGGCCACGTGTATGTCCACCGGCACAACCGATTCCCGGATCTGGTCGCCGCCTTGATGCACGAGCCGCGCCTGGCAGCGCCCGACGTGCTGGCCGAACCGCTCGGCCACGCCGACGAGACGGATGCGCTTATCGACCGCTGGCTCGCATCACGCGACAAGTGGCGCGCGGTCGCGGAAGCACAGGAGTTGCGCGTGCCCTTTACGGAAGTGCTCGATCCCGGCGAGGTTGTCGAAGACCGGCTCGGTCAGCACACCGCGCGCGACTGTTTCGTCGACGTCGAGCAGCCGGCGGCCGGCACGGTGCGGATGCCCGGCGCGCCTGTTGTGATGCCCGCCACGCCGTGGGCCATGCGGCCAGCGCCCCTGCTCGGCGAGCACAACGAAGAGGTGTTCGCCGTGGAGTTGGGACTCTCGCGCCGCGGTCTCGCACGCCTCTCGGCGGCGGGCGTCGTATGAGGCCGCTCGACGGGCTGCGCATCATCGATCTGACCGTGGCGATCGCCGGCCCCGTGGCGACGTCGCTGCTCGCCGATCTCGGCGCTGAGGTGATCCGCGTCGAGCCGCCGTTCCCGCGCCCGCTCCACGTCGACATCGCGCCGCCGCTCGCCGGTGCGCCTGACCGCCCGTACAACCGCATCGTCAGCTACAACGACCTGAACCGTGGCAAGCTCGCGATCACACTCGATATCTCCAAGCGCGAAGGCCGCGATGTGCTCCTGCGCCTCGCCGCTGTCAGCGACGCCGTCGTCGAGAACATGTCGCCGCGCGTGCTGCCGTCCCTCGGGCTGGCGTACGACGAGATCCGCGCTTCCAAGCCGGACATCGTCATGGTCTCGATGCCCGCGTTCGGCGCCACCGGCCCGCTGCGTGACCGCGTGTCGTACGGGCCGGGGATCGACGCCATGAGCGGCCTCGCGTATCTTACCGGCTATCCGGACCGCGGCCCGTTGCAGCCCGCGAACTACTACTGCGACTACAACGCCGGAGTCCTGGGCGCGTTCGCGACGATAGCCGCGCTGCGGCATCGCGACCGTACGGGCGAGGGCCAGCACGTCGAGCTGGCGATGTTGGAGGGCGAGTTGCAGGTCGTCGGCGAAGCCCTGCTGGATTACACGATGAACGGCCGAGTCCAGCAGCGCACCGGCAACGCCCACCCGTCGATGTCGCCGCACGGCGTCTATGCCTGCGCCGGCGACGATCGCTGGATCGCGATCGC
>JBBTPG010000041.1:0-2088 GCA_038066315.1 Chloroflexota bacterium
AAGGCCGGGCAGACCCCGCACCCGCACGAGCCCAGAGCGCAGGCGCACGAATCGGGCCCACAACCTGGCGGCTTCCGCACGATCATGTTCACCGACATGGAAGGCTCTACGGCCCTGACGCAGCGCCTGGGCGACGCGCGCGCGCAGGCCCTCGTACGGCTTCACAACGCCATCGTCGGCGACGCGCTGGCGGCGCACAGCGGCAGCCAGGTCAAGCACACCGGCGACGGCATCATGGCGTCGTTCCTCACCGCGTCGGCGGCGGTCGAGTGCGCCATCACCATCCAGCGCGCGTTCAACCGCCACAACGAAACGAACCCGCACGACCGTCTGATGGTACGAATCGGCATCAACGCGGGCGAGCCCGTGGCGGAGGGCAACGATCTCTTCGGCACGGCGGTACAGCTCGCGGCCCGCATTTGCGCCCGCGCCGAGGCGGGCGAGATCCTTTCGTCCGACGTCGTCCGGCAGCTCGTGGCCGGCAAGGGCTTCCTGTTCGCCGACCAGGGCGAGGCGGAGATCCGCGGCTTCGAGGATCCGGTCCGCTTGTACGAGGTGCGCTGGCGCGAGGACGGCGCGTGACCGGCGCCCAACCGGCCTCGACCTTCGACCTGATCCTCCGCGGCGGCAACATCCACGATGGCAGTGGCGGTGTGCCGTACGCCGCCGACATCGGCGTCACGGGCGAGACGATCTCGACGATCGGCCCGCTCGGCGATGCGCGCGCCGCCACCGAGATCGACGCTGCCGGCCTGGCAGTCGCGCCCGGCTTCATCAACATGCTCAGCCACTCGTACATGAGCATGCTCCAGGATGCGCGTTCGCTGGGCGAGCTGAAGCAGGGCGTGACGCTGCAGATCTTCGGCGAGGGCCATTCGATGGGCCCGCTGACGCCCGACATGCACAGCCGCATGCAGAAGAACATGCACGAAGGCGATATGCCGGTGGACGTGCCGTGGCGCTCGCTCGCGGAGTATCTCGCGCACGCCGAGAAGTGCGGTGTCTCGCAGAACGTCGCGTCGTACATCGGCGCGACGACGCTGCGCATCTACGCCGTCGGCCACGACGACCGGCCGGCGACCACGGCCGAGCTCGACGTCATGCGCGGGCTCGTCCGGGACGAGATGTCGGCCGGCGCGCTCGGCATCGGGTCGTCGCTGATCTACCCGCCGGCGTTCTTCGCTTCGACGGAAGAGCTGATCGCGCTGTGCCAGGCGGCGGCGCCGTACGACGGCAAGTACATCTCCCACATGCGCGACGAGGGCGGGGCGCTGATCCCCGCCATCGAAGAGCTGCTGCGCATCAGCCGCGAGGGCGCCGTGCCGGCCGAGATCTACCACCTGAAGCAGGCCGGCCGCGACAACTGGGACAAGCTCGAACGCGTCATCGAGATCGTCGAGACGGCGCGGGCGGCTGGCGAGCCGATCACCGCCGACATGTATACGTACACGGCAGGGGCCACCGGTCTCTCCAACGCGATCCCGCCTCGTTATCACGAAGGCGGGCCCGAGAAGCTCTTCGGACGGCTGGCCGACGCGGCGACGCGGGCTGAGATCCGCGACGCGATCGAGCACTCGACCGACGGCTGGGAGAACCTGTACCGGGCGGCGGGCGGCGCCGAAGGCGTGCTGATTCTGGGCACGCGCAAGGAGGAGAACCGCGGCTGCCAGGGCAAGACGCTCGCGCAGATCGCCGACGCGGAGGGCAACAACCCCATCGACGCGCTGATGGACCTGGTCCTGCGCGACCGATCGCGCGTCGACACGGCGTACTTCAGCATCTCCGAGGAGAACGTGCGGCGACAGATCAAGCTTCCCTGGGTGTCGTTTGGCTCCGACTCGCCATCGACGGCCGCGGAGGGCGCGTTTCTCAAGCGCTCGACGCACCCGCGCGCGTACGGCTGCTTCGCGCGGCTGCTGGGCAAGTACGTCCGCGAGGAGCAGCTCATCTCGCTGCCCGAGGCGATCCGGCGCATGACGCGGCTGCCCGCCGATAACCTCGGGCTTGACCGGCGCGGGCGGATCGAGCGTGGATCCTTCGCCGATCTCGTCGTGTTCGACCCGGCGATGGTGGCGGATCGGGCGACGT
>JBBTPG010000042.1:0-1997 GCA_038066315.1 Chloroflexota bacterium
CCTGCAGGATGCCGTGTTCGATGTAGCGGTCGTACGGCAGCTTCAGGGCGGCCGAGACGAACGGCGCCGGGACGGGCAGCTTCGGCTCGTCGGCGATGATCTCGGCTTCCCTGAGCTTCGCGATCTCGGCGTCGGCGTAGCCGAGCTCCCTCAGCACCTCGTCGTTGTGCTGGCCGAGGAGCGGCGCCGGGCGCCGCGCCTTCGCCACGAAGCGCGTGAACTTCGCCGCGAGGTGCCGCTGCACCGGCCGCTTGCCCAGCAACGGCTGGTCGACGACGTCGAAGTGGCCGCGCGCCTTGAAGTGCGGGTCGAAGAGGATCTCCTTGCCGTCGAGCACCGCCGCCGCTTTCACGCCCGCCTTCTGCAGCGTGTGCATGACGTCGTAGTGGTCGCGCCGCGACGTCCATTCCGTGATCGCCGCGTCCAGCTCGTCGTGATGCTCGTGTCGCGCCAGCACGGTGCTGAAGCGCGGATCGTCGAGCCACTCCGCGTGGCCCATCGCCTTCGCCATGCGTTCGAACTCCGCGTCGTTCGAGCACGAGATCACCGCCCAGCGGTCGTCGCCGGCGCAGCGATAGCAGCCCTGCGGCGCCGCCCACTCGCTGCGGTCGCCGTGCCGCTCCGTCACGCGGCCGCTCATCTGGTACTCAAGCAGCGCCGCGCCCATGATCGGGATCGCCGCCTCCTGCTCGGAGAGGTCGATGTACTGGCCCTTGCCGGTGCGGCGGCGGTAGTGCAGCGCTGTCAGCAGCGCGCCCGCGCCCAGGAAGCCGGAGTACGGATCGGTAAACGAGAGCCCCGACCGGATCGGCGGCCCGTCCTTGTACCCCGTGATCGACGAGATGCCCGACGCCGGCTCCAGGCCCATGCCGTACGCGCCGTAGTCGCGCATCGGCCCGTACTGCCCGTAGCCGGAGAGCGAGATCATGATGATGTCCGGCTTGATCGCCTTCAGCGCCTCGTAGCCCAGTCCGAAATTCGCCATCACGCGGGGCGTGAAGCTTTCGACGACCACGTCGGCGCCCGCGACCAGCTTGCGAAAGATCGCTCGCCCGTCTTCCTTGTTGAGGTCCAGCACCATCTCGCGTTTGCTCGCATTGCGCACGACGAAATACGACGCGCGGTGCCAGTGGTGGTCGATGCCGTCGTTGTCGGTGATGATCAGGTTGCGCGTCACGTCCATCCGGCTCGCCGCCTCGAAGCGGATGACGTCGGCGCCCAGATCGGCGAGGATGCGCGTACACGCGGGCCCGGCGAACACCTGCGCCAGGTCGATCACGCGCACGCCCTCGAGCGGCAGCGTCCCGTTACTCACGTTCCCCTCCCATGCCCGGAGCGCGGGCTTTCAGCCCGCGCCGGACAGCCGGGGACGGCTGTCCCTCCACGCTGTACAGCATCACGGTGGGCGCCTCGCGGACTGAAAGCCCGCGCTCCGTAGATCGTCGATACCTCGTCCATCAGATCACCCCCCGGTCGCTGAGAATCGTCAGGTCGCCCTTCTCGTAGCCGAGCTCGTCGACCAGCACGTCGACGTTCGCGTTGCCGCGCTCCGGCGCGGGCGATGCGTGCAGCGGCGTCTCCGACATCTTGAACGGCTGGCCGGGGATCGTCAGCGGACCCGCTTTGCTCTCGACCTTCTCGAAGAAGCCGCGCTCCGCGAGATGCTCGTCGCCCAGCAGGTCGGACGACGACGGGACGAACGCGAACGGCAGCCGCAGCGCCTGCGCCGTCATCACGATCTCCAGCGCCGTGTGCGTCGAGAGATAGGGCTGCATCAGCGCCTCGAACTCGCGCCAGCCGATCATCCGCTCGCCCATCTGCTGGAAGAACGGCGTCTTGTCCAGCTCGATGTCCTCCATCAGCAGCGCCATCGGCGAGATCGTGTCGGGCGCCAGCGGCGACGGGAAGCCGCTCGCACCAGGGATGACGACGACGTAGCCGTCGGCGCAGGCCATGATGTCGTTCGGGTAGCCGAAGATATGGCGCGAGTAGTAGCG
>JBBTPG010000043.1:0-2041 GCA_038066315.1 Chloroflexota bacterium
CGCCGTCGTGGCACGCGGCGACTTCTGCTTCGGCAGCGCGGAGAGCGCTCGCGGCGCGCCGGCGGGCGCCTCATCTTGCTCCTCCTCATCCTCATTTACATCGAGGTCCGACTCGCCGGCACTGAGGTCTGACTCGAAGTCTCCGGCGGATGCCATGTACGCGTCGAGCAGGTCGGCGTGCTTGCGCGCCCATCCGCGGAAGCTCGCCGGAATGCCGTCCGATGTCAGGAACGCGACCAGTTCGTTCGACCAGCGCTCAAGCTCGTCCGGGGACACACCATCGGGCACGCCCGCGGGGCGTTGCTGCGCGAGCATCACTCCTCCATCCCCGGCGGCAGCGGCGTATTCGTGCCGGGACCGATCTTCGCGTACTCGGCGTCGATGTACGTTCGCGTGGCGGCCAGTGATTGCCCCTCGCCCTGCATCCTCTTGACATCGAGGACGATAGACACGCAGATGTCACAGCCGGAGCCGTGGTCGTCGTACGTGATGCCGCTCGTGGTCTGCTGCTTGACGAAGCAGTCGCGGACGTTGCGGTGGCCGGAGTGGTCGCCGCAGCCGCAGTAGCAGGGGATGAACGCCAATTCCGCGCCGTGGCCGGCGGCGAACTCGTATGCCTCACGCACGCGCGGCGCTGCCGCGACGATGAACTGCGGCAGCGTTTGCTGGCCGGAGGAGGTCGAGCGGGTGATGGACGCCGGTGCGGCGTTCGAGTGCTCCCCGGCGCCCCCGATCGGCAGCAGCCCTCCGAACCAGAGGCCTGCCCCTACGACGGCGATCACACCCAAGAGGGCCGGGAGCGTGCCGCGGATCTGCGAGGAAATCCGCACCGCCGTGGCCTCTGATTGGGACTTCGCCTCACCATGTCGCCGGCTACGACTGTTCATGGTCTTGTCCCTTCGTCCGCTTCATGGTCGCTCCGGAACAGGCTCGCCGCATGCATCGGGCCGCATATCTTCGGCCGTACCCGAGGGTGGAGCGGCGAGGTGCCGGATGTCGCGCCTTGGAGGGCCGTCCGGCGGCCGAATGGCGGCGCAGAAGGGGCCGACCGCACGTGCCTCCCGCGCGCCGCGCTTGCATACGATGGAGCGGAGACGGAGAGGATAAAGATGGACGAAACGGCCGCGGGCGGCTCTTCGGCCCGGCACGAGCTGACGGAGTTCGACCGCCGGCTGCTGACCGAGATGCAGGAGGACTTCCCCCTCTCGGCTACGCCGTTCCTGGTGCTGGCGGACCGCCTGGGAGCGAGCGAGGACGGCGTCATCGCCCGCGTGGTCGCGCTGCGCGACGCCGGCCTCCTGCGCCACGTCAGCCCCATCTTCGACGGGGAGGCGCTGGGCTACGCCACCTGCCTCGTTGCGATGCGCGTGCCGGAAGATCGATTGGCGGCGGCGGCCGAGATCGTCAATGCGCACCCGGGCGTGAGCCACAACTACCGGCGCGACCACGCGTTCAACATGTGGTTCACCATCGCCGTGCCACCAGGCTCCGACGTGCTGGCGCACGTCCAGGCGCTGCACGCCCTGGCGGGGGCGGAATCGACGCGGCCGCTGCCGGCGGTCCGGCGCTACAAGATCGGCGTGTCGCTGGATGTCACCGGCGAGCGCGCGATGGACGAGCGGTCGCAGCCTCGCCACACCGGCGGCCACAGCGAGGACGTGGCGCCGAAGTCCGCGCTGACGCAGCGAGAGATCGACGTCATCCGCGCGGTGCAGGGCGACCTGCCGCTGGAGGCGCATCCGTTCGCCGACGCCGCCGGCCGGCTGAACATGGACGAAGGGCAACTCGTCGACGTACTCGGTGACCTGCGACGCCGGGGCTGCCTCCGCCGCTTTGCGGGGATCTTGCGCCACCGGGAGGCCGGCTTCCGCGCGAACGGCATGGCCGTGTGGAACGTGCCCGACGCCCGCGCCTGCGCTGTGGGCGAAGCGATGGCCACCTACACGGCGATCAGCCACTGCTACGAGCGGCCGCGCTACGACGACTGGCCGTACAACCTGTTCACGATGATCCACGCGCGCAGCACGGCGGAGTGCGACGC
>JBBTPG010000044.1:0-2713 GCA_038066315.1 Chloroflexota bacterium
AGCAGCGTCCGCTGCGCCTGCACGAACATGCCGTCGCCGGCGTTGATCGCCTGCGGCACGCCGGCGACGCGCCACAGCGTCTCGCGCCCGTGCCGCGTGTCGCTGGCATCTTCGATGTCGTCGTGGATCAGCGTGAAGTTGTGCACCAGCTCGATCGCCGCCGCCGCCGGCATCGCCTGCCGCACGTCGCCGCCCACCGCCTCGCAGCACAGCAGGCACAGGGCCGGCCGCAGCATTTTGCCTCCCGAGGTCTCGGTGGGTGTACCGGCCAGGTCTTCGAAGCCGAAGTGGTAGCGCATGAGCGCGGCGTGCGCGAGATCGCGGCGGTCCAGTACATCGTGCAGCGCGGCCATGATCGCGTTGCGGTAGCGCGAGAGCACGTCGCCCACACGCTGGACGTCGGCCGGTGAGAGCGCCGTCGTGTTCGCCATCAGCGGGTCGCTTTCGTTGCGCGGTGGAGTGTCACAACGCCGATCCTAAACAACCTCCGCCGCCCCGGCCAGCGCCTCCCGCAGTGCGTCGCGCCCGACCGCCCCCTCGCGCAGCACGCGCACCCGCCCCGGCTCCGTGCAGTCGACGACGGTCGAGGGCCTTCCCGTCGCGTTGATCGGCGCCTCGACGATCAGGTCGACGGCGTCGCCGAGCTGCGCGCGCACGTCGGCGGCCGTGTGGCACTCATCGCGTCCGGCGACGTTCGCGCTCGTTCCCGTCAGCGGGCCGGCCTGCGACGCCAGCTCGCGCAGCGCCGGATCGGCTGGCACACGCACGCCGACGGTGTCGCCGCCCGCCGCCGCCCGTGTGCGATACTCCGGCTTCTTCCGCAGAACGATGGTCAGCGCGCCCGGCCAGAACCGCTGCATGAGCCGCCGCGCGACATCGTTCACTTCGGCGATCAGCTCCGCCTGCTCGACGGACGCGACGAGGAACGGCAGCGGCTGCTTCGGGTCGCGCGCCTTCACCTCGTACACGCGCTCGACGGCCGCGCGGTCCGCCGCGACGGCGACGAGCCCGTACACGGTGTCCGTCGGCAGCGCGACGATGCCGCCCGCGCGCAGCGTCTCGATCGCGTCGCGGTACTGCGCGCTCATGTCTAACCGCTTATGTCGATTATCAGTAGTCATTGACCGCGTAGCGGCGCCTCGATACACTCAGAGCACTTCCACATCGCGCACGCAGGATACGACATGGCAGATGCACCAGGCTCCCGCCGCGTAGGCGTCTCGGGCGACGTGGAGGTTTCCTCGTACCTGGAGATCGCCCGCGAAAAGCAGGGCGAAGCGCCCTCGACGCAGCCGCCGCCGGTGCCGGTGCAGCCCGAAGCCGTCGTCGTCATCGACTTCGGCTCGCAGTTCTCGATGCTCATCGCGCGCCGCGTCCGCGAGTGCCACGTCTATTGCGAGCTGGTGCCGCACGACGCGCCCTGGGAGACGATCGAGAAGCTGAAGCCGCGCGGCGTCATCCTCTCCGGGGGCCCCGCCAGCATCTACGAGCACGGCGCGCCCACCATCCCGACCTGGGTCTTCGAGCGCAATCTGCCGGTGCTGGGCATCTGCTACGGCATGCACGCCCTCGCCCACCAGCTCGGCGGCAAGGTGGTGCCGGCGGACGAGCGCGAGTACGGCCATGCCGTCCTCAACCAGGGAGACGTCGAATCGCCGATCTTCGACGGGATGCCGCCGTCGATGCCGGTCTGGATGTCGCACGGCGACCGCATCACGCAGCTTCCGCCCGGCTTCCAGTCGATCGCCTATTCTGACAACTCGCCGTTCGCGGCGATGAGCGACGGCAAGAACGTCTTCGGCATCCAGTTCCACCCGGAAGTCGTGCATACACCGCACGGCAAGCAGGTGATCGAGAACTTCCTGTACAAGGTCTGCGGCCTGCACGGCGATTGGACGCCCGGCAACTTCATCGCAGACGGGATCAACCGCATCCGCAAGCAGATCGGCGATGGCAAGGTGATCTGCGCGCTCTCCGGCGGCGTCGACTCCGCGGTGGCCGCGACGCTCGTACACAAGGCCGTCGGCGACCAGCTCACGTGCATCTTCGTCGACAACGGCCTTATGCGCCGCGAGGAGCCGGAGCGCGTCGTCGACACGTTCGGCCGCCATATGGAGATCAAACTCGTCCACGTCGATGCGGCCGAGCGCTTCCTGACGCAGCTTAAGGGCGTGACCGACCCGGAGCAGAAGCGCCGCATCGTCGGCGAAACGTTCATTCGCGTCTTCGAGGCCGAGGCCGACAAGATCGGCAAGGTCGACTACATCGTGCAGGGAACGACCTACCCGGATGTCGTCGAGAGCGCGACCGGCAGCGGCACGACGGCGAAGATCAAGACGCACCACAACGTCGGCGGCCTGCCGAAGGAGATGACGTTCGAGGTGATCGAGCCGCTGCGCTACCTGTTCAAGGACGAGGTGCGCCAGGTCGGCCTGGGCCTCGGCCTGCCCGACGAGATGGTGTACCGCCAGCCGTTCCCCGGCCCCGGTCTCGCCATCCGCATCATTGGCGAAGTGACGGCCGAGCGCGTGGCGGTGCTGCAGGCGGCCGACTGGATCGTCATGAACGAGATCAAGAAGGCGAAGCTCTACCACGAACTGTGGCAGTCGTTCGCCGTGCTGACCGACACGCGCTCCGTCGGCGTCATGGGCGACTACCGCACGTACGGCCACGTCGTCGCGCTGCGCGCCGTCACCGCCGAGGACGCGATGAC
>JBBTPG010000045.1:0-1479 GCA_038066315.1 Chloroflexota bacterium
CGCGCGCGGATGTGTTCGATCACGGAGGTATTGTAGTTGGTAGTTGGTAGTTGGTAGTTGGTCGCTGGTCGCTGGTAGGCGTGACTCACAGTCGGGGACGGCTGTGCCACATTTCGGTCGGCGCAGCTATGCAAACATCTCGGCGGCGCCCCTGCTACGCGGTGAGGATGGGGAAGGTGCGGCGTTTGGCGTCGGCGGAGAGCCAGGTGAATAGCTGCTCGCGGACGGACTTGAGGGGCGCGAGCTCGGGCACATCGGCGGCGGGCTCGACGAGCGGCGTGAGTTTGCAGACGGCTTCGCGGAGGGCTTCGTTCTCGGCTCGGAGGGCGGAGAGGCGGAGCGCGGCTGCGGGCGGCGGGAGCGCGGTGACGGCATCGCGCGCGGCGCGGGCATCGTCGCGATCGAGCGAGGCTATTGCGGTGGCGGCGGACGCCAGGAGGTCGCGGAGCGCCGTGTTGGCGTCGACGAGGTCGGGCACGGCGGTGTCGTAGTCGCGCTGGACGATGGCGAAGAGGATCATCGAGAAGGCGAACTGGGCCTGGGCGTACGGCGTCTTCAGCTCTGGCGCGAAGTGCGCCATGACGCCGGACTGGATGGCGCGCAGGACCTCCTCCGGGTAGGGCCTCATCGGATCAACTCCAGCAGCTCGGCCTCGATGCCCGGGTTGACGAACGCCGTCAGCGTGAGCAGCAGGTCGGGCGTCTTGCCCTCGACGACCGACTTCGTGCCGGTGATGAAGATGATGGCGAACTTGACGTTGGAAAAGACCTCCCAGAACTTCAGCACCGCCGGGTCCACCTTCACCCCGCCCGCGTCCTCGTAGAGCTTCACGAACTCGTTCCGCGTGCAGAGGCCGCCGACGCGCTCGTCGCCAGCCCAGCGCCAGGACTTGATGACGAGCCAGCCGAGGTCTTCGATGGGGTCGCCGGCGTGCGCCATCTCCCAGTCCAGGATGCCGGTGATGCCGGTCTGGTCGTAGAGAAAGTTGCCGGTGCGGTAGTCGCCATGGACAAGGACGAGTCGCCGGGGCGGCGGCGGCAGGTGGCGCTTGAGCCAGCTGAAGGCGAACTCGAGCACGGGCTGCGGCTCGAGCGTGTCCCGGCGCATCGTCCGCTCCCATTTCTCGATCTCGTGCAGCGCCGCCGTGGCGGGCGAGGGCGGGCGTTCGAGCGAGGGGAGGCGGGCGATGTCGAAGGCGTGGATCTTCGCGAGGATCCCGGCGTTCTGGCGCGCGATCGTCGGGCGGATATCCGCGAACTCGGGTGAGGTGACGAGGGTGCGGGCGTCGGTGGCGCCGGGGAGGCGGCTCATGATGAAGAAGGGGCGCTCGATAGCGGCGCCGTCGCGTTCGATCCAATGGACCTTCGGGACGGGGATGCCGCTGCCTTCGAGCGCGGTGTAGAGATCGAATTCGAGGTCGTTGTTGCTTTCGAGGAGGCTGGCGGTGGGGTCGCGGCGGGCGATGAAGCTGCGCTCGAC
>JBBTPG010000046.1:0-1316 GCA_038066315.1 Chloroflexota bacterium
CGCGTCGTCCTGTGGCGGCTGTTCCGGCGGACGATGTCGCGAGGCCTGCGGCGGACCGAGCTCTGGAACGGCAACCGGGAGTCCCTGCGGACGCACTTCTTGACGCGCGACTCGCTCTTCCTGTGGGCGAAGAACACGCACTGGAAGCACCGGCGGGAGTGGCCGGCCGTGTTCCGGCAACCGGAGATGGCGCACGTGCGCATCGTGCGCCTGCGGAGCCCGCGCGAGGCCGAGGCCTGGCTGCGAAGGCTGGGCGCGAGCTGGGCCGAAGCCGCAGAATAGCCGGTCGAGAGCGGCGGAGCGGTAGGAGGTAGGAGGCTGGCCCACCAGCGACCAGCGACCAGCGACTAGGCCCACATTTGTCCACGCCAACCCTTGTACGAGGCCACGGCGAGGCCCATACTGCACCGGCGCGCGGGGAGCCTGGCGGGATCGTTCGTGAAAAAAAGCACGTTGATCGCGCGAACCGCTTGTGATAGGATTCTCAAAGTCTGAGGCGGCGCGGGAGGCGTGATGCGCCTGACCCCGGCGGTCCAGCTCCTTGGTCTGGGATCCTACGTCGCGGTGTGCATCGCCGGCGGCGCCATTGGCGGGTATTTCCTTGACGGGGCCCTCGGTACGGGCAAGGTCTTGACACTCGGCGGATTGGCGCTTGGACTTGTGGCCGCCTTCTATGGCGGCTATCGCATGCTCATGGACACCCTCGCGGACATCCAGCGATGGGAAGAGCGGGCGGCGAGGAAGCAGCAGAAGAAGTAGCTTGAAGAACCCGAAGACTCTGGCCACCGTCCTTGGCACGCTGGTGCTGCTCGCAGTTGGCTTCCTCTTCTTCAGGGGCCCCAAGCCGATCATCGAGATCAAGGCTGAGACGATCACCGACATCGGACCGTTCCCGCTGGTCAACACGTACGTCACGTCGCTGACCGTCGTCGTCGTGCTGATCGTGGTAGCGCTGCTGGCGACGCGGAAGATCAACCTGATCCCGTCCGGCCTCCAGAACGTCGTCGAAGCGGTGATGGAGGCGCTGTACAACATCTGCATCAGCACCGCCGGCGAGAAGAACGGCCGCCGGTTCTTCCCCGTTGTGATGACGATCTTTACCTTCATCTGGATCGCGAACTGGATGGCGCTGTTGCCCTTCTTCAACGCCATCGGCTCGGTGCGGAAGGTCGACGCGCACCACTTCCACGAAGAGGCCGTCGTGTTCAGCAAGAGCGCCGGGATCTCGCTGATCAAGCCGAACCAGAAGGGGATCGAGTTCGAGGTCGACGAGACCGAGGTGCTGGCGGTCCAGAAGAGGATCGACGAGGCGACGG
>JBBTPG010000046.1:1416-7645 GCA_038066315.1 Chloroflexota bacterium
GACATCAATTCGCCGCTCTCCATCGCCATCTGGGCGATGGTCTTCATCGAGTTCTGGGGCATCACGGCGCTCGGCGTGTTCAAGTACGCGGGCAAGTTCTTCGTGAATCCGATCTCGAACCCGATCGGCACAGTGGTCGGCCTGCTCGAGTTCGTCGCGGAGCTGGCACGCCTGATCAGCTTCACGTTCCGGCTCTTCGGCAACATGCTCGCCGGCGAAATCCTGCTGCTGGTGATGACGTTCCTCGTGCCGTTCGTCGTCGCGCTGCCGTTCTACGCGCTCGAGACGTTCGTCGGCATCATCCAGGCGTTCGTGTTCGCGATGCTGACGCTCGTCTTCGGCACGCTCGCCGTCGCGTCGCACGACGATCACGGCGACGAACACGAAGAGAACGGCGAAGCGGCGCATGTCGAGCACGCGTTGGTGCCGGCGCACTGAGACAGGGAGTATCTCCTCGCTCGGCGAGGAGCTAACGAAGTAAGCCAAGCCCGCGTAGACGCGGGCGCAAGAAGGAGGAGTCGAACCGTGGATATTGGAGCAATCTTGCCGCTGCTCGCGTTCACAGACATTGGTCTGAAGTACATCGGCGCAGGCATCGCGATCGGGCTTGGCGGTTTCGCGCCGGCGCTCGCGATCGGCATGCTGACCGGCAAGGCCATGGAGGCGCTGGGCCGCAACCCGGAGGCGCAGCCGGTCATCCAGACCAACATGATCCTGGGCATCGCGTTCGCGGAAGCTATCGCGATCTATGCCCTGGTCGTCGCGGTGATGATCGGGTTCGTCTTCTAGCACGGAGTCATTGACTCAGGTTCTAGGTTCTGAGTTCTACGTCCGTCAGGAGACGAACGATGATCATTCTTGGAATAGCCGACCTCGGCATCAACCTGCCAGTGCTGATCGCGCAGCTGGTGAACTTCACCATCCTGCTCGTAGTGCTGCGGCTGGTCGCCTGGGGCCCGCTGACGAAGATGCTCGACGAACGCCGCGAGCGGATCCGCGAGAGCCTCTCGGCCGCCGACGCCGCGAAGGCGCAGGTCGCGGAGTCGGAGCGGCGCGTGCAAGAGCAGGTCGAGGCGGGCCGCCGCGACGCGCAGAACCTGATCGCGCAGGCCCAGGAGATCTCGAACCGCATCCAGGCCGACGCCCGCACGCAGGCGCAAGCCGACGCGGACGCCACGCTGGCCCGCGCCCGCAACGAGATCCAGCTCGAGCGGGACACGGCGATCGCCGAGCTGCGCAAGGAGTTCGCCGATCTGACCATCTCCGCCGCGGAGAAAGTGATCACGTCGTCGCTGGACAAGAACGCGCACAAGCGGCTCATCGATGAGGCGCTGGCGCAGTCGAGCTTCCGGGAGAAGAACTAGGTGGCATCAAGCGTCGCCTCTGCCCGCCGCTACGCGGAAGCCGCGTTCGCCCTCGCCGACGAGAGCAACGCGCTGGACCGCTGGTCGGGCGATCTGCTGACGATCGCGAACTTCGTCGATGAGCCGGAGGTTGCGGGCATCGTTGGCAGCGGCCGCGTGCCGCGCGACGAGAAGCTGCGGCTGCTCGATGCGGGGCTGAAGGCGTACCTCAGCCCGCTGGCGATGAACCTGGTGCGTTTGCTGGAGCAGCGCGGAAAGGTCGCGCTGGCGCGCGAAATTCAGGTCGCATTTCAGGCGATGCTCGACGATCGGCGCGGCGTGGCGCACGCTGTCGTGACGACGGCGGTGCCGCTGGCGGACGACGAGCGTGCGGCGGTCGCGGCGAAGCTCTCTGCGATGACGGGCAAGCAGGTCGACGTGATGTCGGTCGTCGATGTCTCGATCATCGGCGGCATCGTCGCGCGGATCGGCGACCAGCTGGTCGACGGCAGCACGCGCTCTCGTCTGGCCGCGCTGAAACGCAGCCTGGAAGGCGCGACGAGGTAGGGCAATCACAGTCCTCTTACGTAGCGCGGACTTCAGTCCGCGCGGGGGTGGTGGACGAACAGAAGCGAACAACGTAGGGACAGGTCTTCAGACCTGTCCGCCCGGCTGGCTTAACGCCCGCGCCACGTACGAGGACGAAGACGTGAGGACAGGTCTTCTCGAAGAGTCGCCGTAGGAGACAGACCTGTCCGCCCTGGCGGGCTGAAAGCCCGCCCCACGGATAACCGGGATTGACCTCAGGGGTTCGTCCCACACGAAGCATAGGGGTAGACGATGGCAATTCGATCCGAAGAGATCGCCAGCATCATCAAGCAGCAGATCCAGCAGTTCGGCACCGACGTGGCCGCGGTCAACGTCGGCACCGTGGTCGAGGCTGGTGACGGCATCGCGCGCGTACACGGGCTGTCGAACGTGGCGGCGAGCGAGCTGGTGCAGTTCGCGAGCGGCGTGATGGGGCTGGCGCTGAATCTCGAAGAGGACAGCGTCGGCGTCGTCGTGCTCGGCGACTACGACGGGATCAAGGAAGGCGACGAGGTCCGCGCGACGGGCCGCATCGTCGAGGTGCCGGTAGGCGACGCGCTGCTCGGCCGCGTGGTCGACGCGCTCGGCGTGCCGGTCGACGGCAAGGGCCCGATTTCGACGACGAAGTCGCGCCCGGTCGAGCGCATCGCGCCCGACGTGACGACGCGACAGGGCGTCGATACGCCGGTGCAGACCGGCATCAAGGCGATCGACGGCATGATCCCGGTCGGTCGCGGCCAGCGCGAGCTGATCATCGGCGACCGCGGCACCGGCAAGACGGCGCTCGCCATCGACACCATCATCAACCAGACCGGCGGTGACCTCCTCTGCATCTACGTCGGCATCGGCCAGAAGGCCGCGAAGATGGCGCAGTTGATGGGCGTGCTGGAGAAGAACGGCGCGCTCGCGCACACGGTCATCGTGTCGGCGACGGCGTCGGACTCCGCTGCGCTGCAGTATCTGGCGCCGTTCGCGGGCTGCGCGATGGCGGAAGAGTGGATGGAGCAGGGCAAGGACGTCCTGATCGTGTACGACGACCTGTCGAAGCACGCGTGGGCGTACCGCCAGGTGTCGCTGCTGCTGCGCCGCCCTCCGGGCCGCGAGGCGTACCCCGGCGACGTGTTCTACCTGCACAGCCGTCTGCTGGAGCGCGCGGCGAAGGTGACGAAGGAGTACGGCGGCGGCTCGATCACCGCGCTGCCGATCATCGAGACGCAGGCGAACGACGTGTCGGCCTACATCCCGACGAACGTCATCTCGATCACCGACGGTCAGATCTTCCTCGAGAACGACCTGTTCAACGCCGGCATCCGCCCGGCGATCAACGCCGGCATCTCGGTGTCGCGCGTGGGCACGGCGGCGCAGCGCAAGGCGATGAAGCAGGTCGCCGGTCAGCTCCGCATCGACATGGCGCAGTACCGCGAGCTGCAGGCGTTCGCGCAGTTCGGTACCAGCGACCTCGACGCCGCGACGCGCCGCCAGCTCGAACGCGGCCAGCGCGCGCAAGAGATCCTGAAGCAGCCGCAGTACGAGCCGCTCTCGATGGCGCAGCAGGTGGAGATCTTCTGGGCGCTGAACAACGGCTTCCTGGACGACGTGCCCGTCGAGAAGGTGCAGGCGTTCGAGTCCGCGTTCCACAAGTTTATGGCGAGCAACAAGCCCGAGATCGCCGCGAAGATCATGGACGAGAAGACGATCTCCGACGCGATCGCGGACACGCTGAAGCAGGCGGTGGCCGACTTCAAGAACACAGTGCCGTACTAGGGGACGGTCGTTGGTCGTTGGTCATTCGGACCGATCGCCCGCAAGCCCAACCCCTAACGACCAAGGACTAACGACCAAGGACTAACGACCAGACATGGCATCCATCAGACAAATCAGGCGGCGCGTGCGCTCGGTCACCTCCATCGCGAAGGTGACGAAGGCGATGGAGCTCGTCGCGGGCTCGAAGATGCGGCGCTCGCAGACGCGCGCGCTGCAGGCGCGGCCGTACGCCGAGAAGATGATGGAGATCCTCGGCGATCTCGCCAAGCAGCGCGGCGAGGACGAGGATACGCATTCGTTCCTCACCGTCCGGCCGCTCAAGAACTCGCTGATCCTCTTCCTCGGCCCGAACCGCGGCCTCGCGGGCGGCCTCCCGTCGAACATGAACCGCCGCGCCGCCGCCTTCGCGCTGGAGCAGGAGACGCCGCCGAGTTTCGTGACCGTCGGCCGCAAGGGCCGCGACTTCCTCACGCGCACAGGGCAGAAGCTGGTCGCGGAGTTCACGATGCCGGACTACCCGAACCTGTTGGACACGCTGCCGGTGACCCGCATCATCATCGACGAGTACGAATCGGAGCGCGTCGACCGCGTGTTCCTGCTGTACCCGCGGTTCGTCAACACGGCGGTGCAGTTGCCGGCCGTGCGGCAGATCCTGCCGATCGAACCGCAGGACATCGAGGACAGGACCGTCGAGGACGTCGACTACCTCTACGAGCCGAGCGCCGAAGGCGTGTTCGCCGAGCTGCTGCCGCGCTACATCGAAATGACGATCTACCAGGCGATCCTGGAGACCGAGGCGAGCGAGCTTTCGGCGCGCATGGTCGCCATGCGCAACGCCACGGAAGCGGCGAAAGACATGATCCAGACGCTGACGCTCGTCTACAACAAGGTGCGGCAGGAGCAGATCACGAAGGAGCTGCTCGACATCGTCGGCGGCGTCGAAGCGATGAATGCGTAGGCTATTGTCGTGGCGCGGGCTTTCAGCCCGCGAGCGGCGGGAGAATGAGGAACAGCTCAGGCAACCGTAAGGACAGGTCTTCAGACCTGTCCGCTCGACGGATGAACACGGAAGACGCGGGCTGAAAGCCCGCGCCACGAAGCGCAACGAAGTCCGCTTCGGTCAGGAGACAGAACATGGCAACAACAACAGGCGCGCGCGGCAGGGTGTCGCAGGTCATCGGCACGGTGGTGGACGTCGAGTTCCCCGCCGGCCACCTGCCCGAGCTCTACAACGCCGTCGAGATCGCCAGCGATGCCGGCAAGATCGTCGCCGAGGTCAACGCGCACCTCGGCAACAACTGGGTGCGCTGCCTGGCGATGAACTCGACCGACGGCCTGCGCCGCGGCGCGGAAGTCGTCGATACCGGCGCGCCGATCACGGTCCCCGTCGGTCCGGAGACGCTCGGCCGGCTCTTCAACGTGCTCGGCGAAGCGCTCGACAAGCGCGGCGATGTCTCGCGCGAGCACACCGCTTCGATCCACCGCAAGGCGCCGAGCTTCGAGGAGCAGGAGACGCAAGTGCAGGTGCTCGAGACGGGCATCAAGGTCGTCGACCTCATCGCGCCGCTGGTGCGTGGTGGCAAGGTCGGCCTCTTCGGCGGCGCCGGCGTCGGCAAGACCGTGCTCATCAAGGAGCTGATCCGCAACATCGCCGCCGAGCACTCCGGCATCTCGGTGTTCACCGGCGTGGGCGAGCGCTCGCGCGAGGGCAACGACCTCTGGATCGAGATGGAGGAGTCGGGCGTCCTCGACAAGACGGTGCTCGTCTTCGGCCAGAT
The DNA here is from genome assembly GCA_038066315.1 of Chloroflexota bacterium. Taxonomy (GTDB): domain Bacteria; phylum Chloroflexota; class Dehalococcoidia; order DSTF01; family JACRBR01; genus JANXYW01. The sequence continues at coordinate 6,890 of JBBTPG010000046.1, forward strand.
GAACGAGCCGCCCGGCGTGCGCCTGCGCGTCGGCCTCACCGGCCTCACGATGGCGGAGTACTTCCGCGACGAGTCGGGCCAGGACGTGCTGCTGTTCATCGACAACATCTACCGCTACACGCTCGCCGGTATGGAGGTGTCGGCGCTGCTCGGCCGCATGCCGTCGGCCGTGGGTTACCAGCCGACGCTCGCCACCGAGATGGGCGAGCTGGAGGAGCGCATCACGACGACGAAGAAGGGCTCGATCACGTCGTTCCAGGCGATCTACGTGCCCGCCGACGACTACACCGACCCCGGCGTCGCGACGACGTTCGGCCATCTGGACGCGGTCGTGGCGCTGGAGCGTGCCATCTTCGAGAAGGCGATCTACCCCGCGATGGACCCGCTGTCGTCGTCGTCGCGCATCCTCGACCCGAACATCGTCGGGCAGGAGCACTTCGACGTGGCGCGCGGCGTGCAGCGGGTGCTGCAGCGGTACAAGGACCTGCAGGACATCATCGCCATCCTCGGCGTCGAGGAGCTGTCGGACGAGGACAAGCAGACCGTCGCCCGCGCCCGCCGCATCGAGCGGTTCCTGGGCCAGGCGATGTTCATGGGCGAGATCTTCACGGGCATCCCGGGCCAGTACGTGCCGGTGCGCGAGACGGTCCGCGGCTTCAAGGAGATCCTCGAAGGCAAGCACGACCACCTGCCGGAGCAGGCGTTCGTCAACGTCGGCACCATCGACGAGGCCATCGCGAAGGCCGCGAAGATGGC
>JBBTPG010000047.1:0-2651 GCA_038066315.1 Chloroflexota bacterium
GGCCGGTGCGCGGGTCGACGACGTTACCGTCCTCGTCTTTCAGGAACGAGTGGAAGCCGTTCGCCTTGTCCGCGTCGAACCCGACCCAGTGGCTGATGTAGGTGTCATACGGCGGGTCGTACACGAGATCCTCGACCTTGCTGTTCACGTAAAAGAGGCCCGTCTGCGTCGACGCGTACTCGCCTGTGTCGACCTGCTCGCCCACGGCGACGGGCGCGATCTCGCGCACGACGGACGCGCCATCCATCAGCCGCACCGCGAACGTCGTGACGTCGACGTCGATCCAGCGCCCCTCCGTCGGCGCGCTGCTGCCGTCGGACGTGAGCGGCGGCACAGACGTGGCGGTGGCGGCGGGCGCTTCGGTGGCGCTGGCGGCGGGCTCGTCCGTAGCGGCGGCTTCCGGCTCGCCGGTCGCGGTAACGATGGCCGGAATATCAGTGGGTACGGCTGACGTTGGCGGAGCGGCGGGCTTGCCCCCGGTCGGGACGGCGACCACGGACGTGACGGAGACGACCGGCTCGATCGTGACGCCGCCCCTCGCGCCGGCGTTCGAGTCCGAGCCGCACGCGGCGGCGGCGAGCGCGATTGCGAGCGCGGCGACGGCGCATGCGAAGGCGGCGGGACGTTGCATCAGGCGTTGTGCGGCGCGCGGATGTCGGGCGATGCGAGGATGATCTCCGCCTCAGCCTCCGGTTCTGCGTGCAACAGCTCCCGGTTGTGGCGCGCCAGGCTCGCTGGAATGATGCCATGCCGCGGCGCCAGCAGCCACGCCGCGAAGAAGACCGCCGTCGCCGTGAGCACGATGACGCCGCCCGCCGACGTATCGCGATGGTAGCCGATGAAGATGCCCGTAACGCCGGCCACCGTGCCCAGCGCGGCCGCCAGCGCCGCCGTCGGCACCAGGCGGTCCGTGAACAGGCGCGCTGTCGCCGCCGGCGTGATCAGCAGCGAGATCACAAGAATGTTGCCGACGGCCTTGAACGACACGACCACCGTCAGCGCCGTGAGCGCGAGCAGCAAGATATCGAGCGCGACAACCGGCAGCCCCATCGCGCGCGCGCCGTCCGGGTCGAACGACGCCATGACGAGCAGCCTGCGCAGCACGACAATCGCCGTGACGACGGCGACGCCGACCGCGACGGTGAGGATCACGTCGCCGGTGTGCGCGCTCAGCGGATCGCCGAAGAGGATGCCCTCGAGCTCGTCGGCCGAGACAGCCTTGTTCGTGAGGATGACGACGCCGAGGGCGAACGCCGCCGTGAAGATGACGCCGATCGACGTGTTGTCGCGCACGCGCGCGTTCGCCGTGAGCAAGCCCATGATCGCCGCCGTCGCGAGGCCGGCGACGAGCGCGCCGACCAGCAGATTGCCGCCGATGAGGAACGCCGTCACGACGCCGGGGAAGATCGAGTGCGCCAGCGCGTCGCCGACGAAGCCGATGCCCCGCAACACGATGAACGTGCCGACGACGCCGGCGATGATCGCCACGGCGATGACGTCGATCAGCCCGCGCAGGAACGCCGGGTCGCTGAGCGGATCAGTGACGATGTTCATGGTGCTCCCCGCCCTCCGCGGCGTGATGCTCGAAGTGCTCGGCGGCGATCGGATCGCGGCGGCGGCGCAGCACGATCATCGAGCCGCCGTGGATGTCGGTGTGCGTCGCCTGCAGCACGACCTTCCCTTCGCCGCGCCACTCGTCGAACAGCTCCAGGATGCGGTCGTGCGTGGCCGCGTCGATGCCGGCCATCGGCTCGTCGAGCAAGATCACGTCGGACTCCTGGGCCAGCGCGCGGGCGATGAACGTCCGCCGCTGCTGGCCGCCCGACAGCTCGCGGATCTGGCGCTTCGCGAGGTCCGCGATGCCGAGATGCTCCATCGCGTGCTGGGCGATGTGCTCGTCTTCGCGTGACGAAGGCCTCAGCCATCCCGACCGCGGGTAGCGCCCCATCATCACCACATCGTGTACCGATACGGGGAACTGCCAGTCAACGTCCTCACGCTGCGGCACGTACGCCACGTGGCGGCGCATCCGCTCGATCGGCTCGTCGAACAGCGTGATCTCGCCCGCCGCCAGCGGGATCAGCCCGGCGATCGCCTTGAGCAGCGTGCTCTTGCCCGAGCCGTTGGGCCCGATGATGCTCACGACCTGGCTGCGCGAGATGTCGGCATCGACGTGGCTCAGCACGACCTGCCGGCCGTACGCGATCGTCACGTCGCGCAGGAGCAAGCAACGGGCGTGGAGCGCGCCGCCGGCGACGGGCGTGGCCGTGCGAGTCAACTCACCCAACGGTCGCGGGCTCCTTCTTCAGCAGGCGGCACGCCTGGCAGCGGCCGTAGACCTCCAGCCAGTGCGCCTCGATCTCGTAGTCGGTCGCCTTCGCCAGCTCGCGGACCAGCGATGTCACGTCGCAATTCGTGAAGTCTTCGACGCGGCCGCAATCCCGGCATACCAGGTGGTGGTGATGGCCGCGCGTGCTCACGCGGTAGTGCAGCGTGCCATCGTCGAGCAGCACCCGGCAGACGATGTTCAGGTCCAGCAGCAGCTTCATCGTGCGAAACACCGTCGCGCGGCCTACCTTGCGCGTGCTGCGCAACACGTCGTCGACCGTGAAGTGCGCCGGCTGCGCCAGCACGGCGTCCAGCACGCGCCG
>JBBTPG010000048.1:0-4446 GCA_038066315.1 Chloroflexota bacterium
TGCGCCGCCGCACAATACGCGTGTGACCACGCAAACCGTCCACCAGCCACGCCGCCCCGCCGCCACGACACTTGACCGATTATTATTCGCCGTTTTTTTCCGGAAAACAATCAAAGACCACGGAGATGACCGCATCCGGCACGCTGCTCTCGCGCACACACGGCGCCGACCGCGGCGCAGCCTCATCGAAGCCAATCTGTGGACTCTGCGAACTCTGTGGATTACCCCAGCCCGGAAGCCGCGTCGCTCACGCCATACGCATCCATCTGCGACTGGAACTCGCGCACGTCGTGCGAGTACACGAGGAGGTCGTGCTTCTCGCCGGTGCGGTCCTTCACGTGGTCGCGCAGCAGCGCTTCCGCCTTGAAGCCCAGCTCCTCGAACGTGGCGATGGCGCCCTTCTGGTCGATGGTCATCTGCGCGACCATCTTCTCGATGCCACGGTCCAGCGCCTGCGCGAAGATCGCGTCCGTCAGCGCGCGGCCGAGGCCTTTGCCGCGCATCTCGCCGCTGATCAGCACGCGCAGCTCGCCGACGTGCTGCGACCACGGCGTGTTGCTCAGGTGCAGGCTGCCGTAGCCGAAGATGCGGCCGTCGCGCTCGGCGACGATCGTCACGATGCGCCCCGCCTCGATGTTGTCGAGCCAGTCGGCGACGATGCCGGCGTCGGTGATGTCCGTGCGCAGGAAGAGCAGGTCGTGGTCGGAGAGCGACTGCGTGAACGCGAGGAACGCCTCGATATCGACGCGGCCGAGCAGGCGCAGCGTCAGGTCGCTGCCGTCGGAGAGCGTGAGCTGTCGTGGAAGCTTGAGCGCGCGGTCGCTCATACCGAGCGCACCGAAAGCCACTCGTTCACCTTCGGCCAGAGCCGCATGATGGCGTTCGCGCCGGCGACGAGACTCACGTGCCCGCCCTTCAGCAAGACGTCCTCCTTGTCCTCGCTCCCCACGAGCGAGGTCAGCGCGTGCGTCGAGTCATACGGCGCGATGTGGTCGTGCTGCGCCATGACGTTGAGCACCGGCGCCTTGATCAGCTTGAGGTCGACCCGCTTGCCGCCGATGTCGAGTTCGCCCTTCATCAGCTTGTTCTCCCAGCTCAGCTCTTTCGTCGTCTGGCGGAAGCACTCGCCCGGGAACGGGATCTGGTCGCTCGTCCACTTGTTCATCAGCCGGTACTGCTTCACGTACAGGTCGTTCCACAGGTTGTCCCACAGCCGCACGTACGACACCAGACGGTCCGCGGGCCGCAGCAGCTCGAACGAGCGGTACATCATCTCCGGCGGGATGTTGCCGAGCGTGTCGACGACGCGGTCGACGTCGAACCAGCGCTTGTCCGTCCACTGCCGGAACAGCCCCATGCCGTCGAAGTCCACCGGCGTCGCGATCGTCACGAGGTTCGCCATCGGCGCGCCGGCGTGCAGCCCGCCGTAGATCAGCGCCAGCATCCCGCCCATGCAGTAGCCGATGAACGAGACGTCGGTCTCGCCCGTCGCCTTTTGGATCTTCTCGACGCACGACGGGATAAAGTCGAGGGTGTAGTCTTCGAGCTTGAGCCTGGTGTCCTCCGGCCGCGGCACGCCCCAGTCGATCATGAAGACGTCGAACCCTTGCTTGAGCAGGAACTCGACGAAACTGAAGCCAGGTGTAAGGTCGAGTATGTACGGCTTGCTGATCAGCGACATGCACAGCACCACCGGCACGCGGTAGACCTCGTCGGACATGGGGTGATAGTGGTTGAGCCGCATCGCGCCGCGGGTGTAGATGACGTCCTTCGGCGTGACGCCGACTTCCGGCTCGTCGCGGTTCAGCATGACGTCGATGCCGCGCGTGGCGCGCGTGATCGTGCGCTCGACCTCTTTCTGGACGATGGCGGCGATGTTCTCGGGTGGGTTCGCGGTCTGGGTGGTCATGGCCTGCACCTCCACTCAGCTACGCGGCGGCGGGGGTCGTCGCCCCTACGGGCCGTAGGCGGGCCGGACTTGCGTCCGGCCTCGGATGCGACCAGTATGCCACGCTTCGGACGGGACGTGAATAGGTGCGAATCCCATCTACGTTGCGATTACGAGAAGGGGCGGGGATCGGCGCCCGGTCGATGGGCGCCGAGGGCAACTGTCCGGCTGGCGAAACTACGCGCCGCTGCCGTTCGCCGATCGCGCGGCCGCGACCGCGGGACGCTTCGTGCGAGCCGGCTTCCGCCGCGACGCAGGCCGGACGACTGCCGCGATCTTCGGGTTCGTCTGGGCCAGCGCCGCCTCGAGCCGCGCCAGCGTCTCCTCGATCGCCTTCATCCGCTCGCCCAGCGCGACCAGGTCGTTGTGCGTCGGGATGTTGAACGTCGTGTAGTAGCGCTCCAGGTTGTCGGCGAGCATGCGCTGCACGGTGAGCGATGCCTCGACCATCGTGTTCATCGAGCTCGAGAACCCATCGGTGCCGAGCACTTCCTTGAAGAAGCCGTTCCACTGGCGCTCCGAGTCCGTGATGAACTGCCGCCACGAGTCCAGGGGGTTCTGTGTCTCCGTTGCTTTGTCTGCCATCGCTGCACTCCTTGCGTGTAACCGCCCTCGATTGTCCGCATCCTCACGCGCTGTCAGCGCGCGGCGGCTCTTGCCTGTCGGCTTTGATCTCTTCAGGATCGAAGCCCCGGATGGTCTTCTGCAGCACCGCCTGGTAGCGACCCAGCACGTCGATCCAACTCGAGAGGAAGAGATCACCCGCCTTCGTCAGCGAGTACATGCGGCGCGCCGGGCCCGACTCCGACGTGTCCCAGAAGGACGAGACGAGCCCCGTCTTTTCGAGCTGCCGCAGCGTCCGGTACACCGTGCCTGAATCGAACGCCGGCAGGCCCGCCTGCGCGAGCTGCTGCGCGAGCTGATAGCCGTAGGCATTCCAGTTGCGCAGGAACGCCAGCAGCGTCGTCGTGAGCAGGTCGCCGTGCATCCGGAACGGAGTGAACTCCGGGCCGGACCGCTGCTCCTGGTCGCTGTTCTTTGCCATGCTATCACGTTCTCCCTACTTTGGATGAGTCGGTCGCGTGAATTTATCCGCGCTGCCGTTATGTCATGTTCTCTGCCGGCTCGGCCGGAGCCGCAGTGGCTGTCAACTTTCCGGCGATTCGCCCTTGACAGCGTTCCGTCGCTATGTGTAATCTACATCTATCAACGAGGTGACGCAAGTCCCACACCCTACTATTTTCCAACAGGAGGAACCGGAGCCATGGCGAAGAACACCGCCGCAGACAAGTACTTTGAGGCCCTGACCGAGAGCTACGACGCCATCATCGAGGCGATCAAGGCCGGCAACGAGCGCGGCTACCGCGTCTCGAACAACCTGCTCGCGGAGGCGCAGCGCGGCCAGCGCGAGGCCGTCGAACTGGGCCGCACGTTCGCCGCCGACCCGACGGACGTCGGCGGGTTCTACCGGGCGATGATGGAGTCGACGACCAAGGCGCAGGGCCGGGCGCTGGAGCTGGCGCGCCAGATGTTCGACGAGCTGTCCGAGACGCGCACGGAGAGCCGCGACGTGATCGAGAAGGTCGTCAAGGCGCAGCGCGCCGCCGGCGAGGCTGCCGTCGAGGCCACCCGCGACCTGGTCAGCACGACCGCGGAGCGCGTCCGCACCGGCGTCACCCGCGTGACGACCGGCGTCGCCGAGCAGGCGAACGGCAAGGCCGCGAAGCCCGCCACCGCCTCTGCTGCCACCGCGAGCGAGTAATTCCGCTACACTGGCAGTAACAGGCGCCCGAGAGGGGCGGTCGTTCCGACGACCGCCCCTCTTCTTGTCTTGCGCTCCCGCCCGCAAACGTCCCGCCGCTGCCTGCTAGACTACGAACCACCAACTACGAACTACAAACTACAAACTAACTGTGAACCGTGAACTGTAAACCGTGAACTCGACCGTCCTCTCCGTCCACAGCAAAGACACGCCCGGCGTCGGCAAGATCCCGCGCGAGAGCGTCACGCTCGTGGCGGGGCATGGCGTCGAGGGCGACTATCACGCGGGCGCGAACGTGCGCCACCGCAGCCGCGCCGCCGCCAACCCCGACGAGCCGAACCTGCGCCAGGTCCACCTGATGCACGCCGAGCTGTTCGACGAGCTGGCGCCGCTCGGCATCCGCGTCGAGCCGGGGAACATGGGCGAGAACATCACGACGCGCGGCCTGGCGCTGCTCGACCTCGCGCCCAGCACGAAGCTGCACCTTGGCGAGAACGCCGTGACCGAGATCACCGGCTGCCGCAACCCGTGCGCGCAGCTCGACGCCGTCGACGAGCGGCTGCTGGCGCAGGTGGCGCTGAAGGCCGACGACGGCAGCATCATCCGCAAAGCCGGCATCATGGCGATCGTCCTCGTAGGCGGCGTCGTGCGCCCCGGCGACGCGATCCGCGTCGAGGCGCCGGCGGGCGCGGCCGCCGCGGAGCTGCTGCAGCCGGTTTAGGTGAGTGATCCCAAG
>JBBTPG010000049.1:0-6549 GCA_038066315.1 Chloroflexota bacterium
ATCTGTGAAATCTGTGAAATCCCTACTGGGCGTAGACTGTGGTTCCCGTCCCCCTATCCGTGAAATCCGCGTAATCCCTGTTTCCCCTCGTCCCCCAATCTGTGAAATCTGTGAAATCTGTGGTTCCCGTTCAACCTGCGATACTGAGCCCCATGCGGATCGGCATCGTCTCAGACATCCACTGCAATCACGAAGCGTTGCGCGTCGCCCTCGAACGCATGGGCGGCGTCGACGAGCTGCTGTGCGCGGGCGATTCGGTCTACCAGTTCCGCTTCTCGAACGAGGTGATGGCGCTGCTGCGCGAGCGCGGGGCGCGCTACATCCTGGGCAACCACGAGGACGTGCTGCTGGGCAAGTGGGGCGAGCGCGCCCGCTCGGCGGAATGGGTGCGCGCCGACGACCTCGCGTACATGGCCGAGCAGCCGGCACGCCTGACGACGACGCTGCCGGGAGGCAAGTCGCTGGTGATGGTACACGGCAGCCCGTGGGAGCCGTACAACGAGTACATCTACCCGAACAGCCCCGCCCTCGCGCGCTTCGCCGAGATCGATGCCGACTACGTGGTCCTCGGCCACACGCACTACCAGATGGCCGAGCGCGTCGGCCGCACACTCGTCATCAACCCCGGCTCCGCCGGCGAGGCGCGCGACGCCCGCAACCACTTCCGCCTCTCCTACGCCGTCCTCGACACCGACACAGACGAAGTGACCTTCGACGACTTTCCCGACCCCACCCGCACCGCCCCCGACCCCTCAATCATCCCCGGCGGCGCGACGGGCCAGCGCCGGCCGGGCAGCGAGCCGTCGAACGACAACCGCAACTTCTGGACGCCGGGGTGAGGACGCACGACATGTAGGGGCGGGGCTCGCCCCGCCCGGCAGCTACGCCGACACCCACTTCTGCCATTCCGCTAGAATGATGCCGAGGATAGACGTATGGCGACCGAGACGCAGACGACCCGCACGGAGCACCCGCACATCGTGATGACGCCGGGCATCTGCGGCGGGCGGCCACGGATCGACGGCACGCGCATCAGCGTCGAGTCCGTCGCCCGATACGAAAATGACGGTGTCAGCGTGGCTACGATTCTGGAAACGCTGCCGCACCTAACGCGCGCCAGCGTGTATGACGCGCTCGGCTACTACCACGACCACAAGGACGAGATGGACGCCGAAATCGCGGAGAACACGCCGGAGAAGCTCGAAGAGAAGTACCACATGGGACGCGGCGAGCACGGCCAGGTGATCTTCAAAGACCTCTCCACGAAGTGAAACCTCGTCTCTATTTGGACGAGGACATCACGCCTCTCCTGGCGCGACTGCTGCGCGAGCGCGGACACGACGTCGTCAGCTGTCGCGATATCGCCGCAACCGGCATCACGGACGACGACCAGTTGGATCGCGCCACGGAACTCGGCCGCGCCATCCTGTCGTCGAATTACGGCGACTTCATCCGGATCAGCCGCGAGTGCGTTCGCGACGGGCGTGCCCACGGCGGTATCGTCATCTCGTACCACCAGATCGACGTCGACACGATCAGCGAAGACGTTGACGCCGTCTCGCGCTTCATGACGGAGATCGACGGCGACCATCTGCCGAACTGCGTCTACCGGCTTGAAGACTTTCGGTGAGCTCGCGAGCCGTTTGACACCGGAACGCGACACGCAGTCCGCCCCCTACGTCGTGCGCGCTTTGAGCTGTTCCAGGCCCTGCCACGTCGCGGCGTCCAGCGGGATCCAGTCGTTGAAGGCGAGGCCGTCAGGGTCGTTCGCGGGGGACGCGAGCGATTCGAAGCGCATGATGCCGATGCCGGGTTCGTCCCAGACGATGGGGTACGTAAAGCGCGCCTTGTTGCCCCACGCCGACGGCGCCCCCTCCCAGGCCTTGAGGAAGCGCGCGACGTAACACTCGTCGCCCCGCATGAACTGCTCGAGCACCGCGGCGAAGTACGGCCCCGGCTGCTCGACGCGCTCCGGCGCCCAGTCGTGCGTCTTGAAGACCGACGCGATGATGCCGATCGCCTCGTCCCAGTTCACGCAGCGGTCCGCGAAGCGCGGGTTGCTCGCGACGCTCAGCAGGTTGCGGTCGACGGAGCTTGTGAACTCGTGGCGCAGGTCGACGCCCCACAGCCGCTGTGCAGCGTCGTTCGCGGCGACGACGCGCACGAACTCATCGAGCACGAACGCCGGCCAGTCGTGGCGCTGTACCTCCGCCTCGGCCTCTTCGGCCGTGTGCCAGAGATGGTTGGAGCCGTCGTCTTCCTGGTGGTCGTTGGCGACGAACCCCGCGCCTTCGAGGATGCGGCGCTGCTCCTCTCGGTTGAGGCGATACGCGGTCAGCATCGCATCCAGGTGGTGCCGCAACGGCCGCCGCCGTCCCAGCTCGTACGACTTGACCGTGTTCATCGACACGCCGCTGAGACGCGCCGCATCGTCGCGGCTCAGCCCCAGCCGCTCCCGCGCCTCCCGCAACGCCCGCCGCCACTCGTCCATCGCCGGCATGATAGCGCGCAGTGGAGCGACTGCGGCGGCAGCCCGGCAGCGGAATCCGTTAGAATGCCCGCATGGTCACCGAGACGAAGACCGAGTATCCGCACATCGTGCGCAGAGTCGGCGCGGGCGGCGATATCGCCGTACTTGCCGGCACCAACATCGGCGTGTGGTTCATCGTGCGCCAGCTGCGCACGGGCGACACGCCGGAGGCCATCGTAGCGGCGCTGCCGCACATCACGCTCGCCGGCATCTATGCCGCGATGAGCTACTACTACGACCACCGAGCCGAGATCGACCCGATCATCGAACACGGCGACCGCATGGCGGCGCAATACGAAGCTCAAGCCGTCGGTTCTTGACGCTCCTGCATCTCCACGAAGCCACGCCCCGCTCTGACGAGGACAACGGCTGAGCTCGCCCCTCCCGCTTCCCGCCTCCCGCTTCTCGTCTCCCTCCTCCCCAGCCTCCTCGCTATACTCACTACATGCCCACGGACCAGCAGTTCCTCGACGAGATCGAGCGCAAGCTCGCCACGCACGCCCCGTCCCTCGCGGCGGAGTACCGCGCTGCCGTCGCCGTGGTGCAGCCGGTGCTGTCCGAGGCCGACTTCCGCATGTGGGCCGAGGAGGGCGTCGAGCTGGCGAGCCACTCGCTGCGGTCGTGGGAGGCCGCCGTCGACTACTTCCGCGTCTCCGGCGAGGTGATGCGCATCCTGCCATCGGCGGCGTTCCGGCACTGGGCGCACGCCGGCCGCGGGCTGGCCGAGTACTCGTCCGTCATCGCGGCGGCGTTCTTCAAGGCGAGCCCCAGGAGCGTGCCGTTCCTCGACGGGCATCAGATCACCGAGTGGGCGGCGCTGGGCCAGCGCCTGTACAAGGGCCACTGGAAGTCGATCTCGCTCGCGTCCGTCTACTTCGGCGCCAGCCCCGGCATGCTGCCTTCGATGACGCTCGGCGAGCTGGCGCGGCTCGTCGCGCTGATCGACGCCGTGTCGGAGCGCTCGTACGAGCTGGCGACGGCGTGCCTCGACGCGGCGCCGAACCTCTTCCAGTCGCTCGCCAAGGCCGACCGCGCGCCGTTCCTGACGCTCGCCACGGCCGTCGGCGAGGCGTCGTGGGCCGACGTGCGCATCTGCTTCGAGCGCTCGCCGAACCTGCTTTCGCCGATCGACCCGTCGGCGCGGAGCCGCTTCCTGGCGCTGGCGTCGAACGTCGCGCGGCGCAGCGGGCGGCACGCGTACGCGCTGTTCTCGGAGGGCGCGATGGCGCTGGCCGTGGTGAAGAAGGACAGCCACCACGACCTGCTTTCGATGGCGGAGGAGCTGTCGGCGGCGTCACCGGCGGCGGCGATGGAGTTCCTCAAGTCGTCGCCGGAGGTGCTGAAGCGCATCCGCATCTCGGAGCTGGCGAGCTGGCACGCGGCGGGGCACAAGATCCTGAAGCAGAGCGTCGACGGCGGCGAGGCGTTCTTCCGCCTGGAGTCCGGCAAGGGCGAGGAGGTGCTGAACCAGCTCTCGTCGCGCGTCGACCTGTCGCGCGTAGGCGAAGTGCTGCGGCTGTACTGCAAGGCGCTGACCGGCACCAACGTCTCCATCCAGCCGGTGTCGTATCTGGCGGAGAAGGGCATCGGCTGGGTGAGCGAGAATCGCCCGAGCACGGAGGGCACGACGGTCTTCCTGCCGGAGTTCGTCGAGGAGTTCGTCGAGCGCGACCAGAACTTCTCGGTGTACAAGGTGTTCTCGACGCACCAGGCGGCGCACCTGGAGTTCGGCAGCTTCTTCTTCCGCTTCGTGCGCCCCGGCGCGCTGCTCGAAACGCACCGCGACGAGCGCGAGCGCGAGCGCATCGCCGCTGGCACACAGAAGGTGCGCGAGCGCGGCTACCTCACCGACATGGAGCGCTTCTTCGACCTCTTCGACGACCGCCAGGTCGGGTCGGACCTCTTCGCCATCGCCGAGGACACGCGCATCGATACGCTCGTGCGGCGCGAGTACGGCGGCATCCGCCGCGCGTGGGTGCGCACGCAGGCGAACGAAGTCGAGACGCGGCGCCTGCCGAGCGAATTGCCGCTGCGACAGGCGCTCGTCGAGAACCTGATCCGCGCCAGCCTCGACAGCGCCCACACGATGATCTGGCCGAAGCCGCTGCAAGCCGTGCTGACGCAGGCGGTCCAGGCGCTCTTCGCGCTCAAGGAGAAGGGCGCGAAGGTCGAGGACACGGCGGAGGCGACCCTGACGCTGTACGACATCGTCATGAAGGTGCCGAACATCGCCGCCGAGGACCTCTCCGACATGGAGTGGGAGACGATCACCGAGGACGCGCTGCAGATGATGATGTCCGCGGGCGAGGGCGAGAGCGCCGGCGACCAGCAGATGCCAAGCGGCGAGGAGGTCGACTACGAGAGCCCCGAGCAGGTCGACTTCCGCGGCGATTTCAAGCCGGAGCTGGTGCAGCTCCTGATGCGCATGCGGCTCAAAGAAGGCGAGGTGAGCGAGGACGGATCGCTCTCGCCGCTGACGGCCGAGCAGCTCAGGGAGATGCTGGAGAAGAGCGTCGAGATCACCGTCGGCGCGATGGCCGAGGGCGACCTGGCGTCGACGATCGGGCTCTTCCTCTCGAACCTCGAGAAGGAATCGGGCACGCCGATCGGCGACCAGAAGCAGGGCGAGCAGAAGGACGGCGACACGGGGCCGGAAGAGGGCGGGGACGACCAGGAGCTGCCCGTCGAGCCGAAGTCGTTCTACTACGACGAGTGGGACTTCCGCGCCGCCGACTACAAGCCGCGCTGGTGCCGCGTGCAGGAGCGCCCGCTCGACGAGGGCAGCGACCAGTACTACGACGACACGCTCCGCGAGCACGCGTCGCTCGTCAACGAGACGCGCAAGCAGTTCGAGCTGCTGAAGCCGGAGATGTTCCGCAAGATCAAGCGCCTGCTCGACGGCGAGGAGTACGATCTGGACGCGGCGATCGACTGGGCGATCGAGCGCAAAGCCGGGCACAGCTACACCGACAAGGTGTACTGGCGCCGCAACAAGGTCGAGCGCGACGTCGCCGTGGCGTTCCTGCTCGACATGAGCGCGTCGACCGACGAGGAGATCGAGAAGCGCAAGCAGAAGTACGCGGACGACGACGGCTTCGACGACGACCCGCGCAAGTACTTCCAGTGGCTGGCGCAGCGCCGCGTGTCGCAGGCGATGGCGCCGCCGAAGCGCATCATCGACCTGGAGAAGGAGAGCACCGTGCTCTTCATCAAGGCGCTCGAGACGATCGGCGACAGCTACGGCATCTACGGGTTCAGCGGCTACGGGCGCGACAACGTCGAGTTCTACGTCATCAAGGACCTGACCGAGGCGTTCAGCGACAAGGTGAAGAAGCGCATCGACAAGATCGCGCCGATCCGCTCGACGCGCATGGGCCCCGCGATCCGCCACGCCGTCGCCAAGCTCGACGCGTACGACGCCAAGGTCAAGATCATGATCCTCGTCTCAGACGGCCGCCCGCAGGATCACGGCTACGGCCGCGACCGCACCGAGAAGGAGTACGCGATCCACGACACGAAGCACGCGCTGCTCGAAGCGCGCCGCAAAGGCATCACCCCGTTCGCCCTCACCGTCGACAAAGAAGGCCACGACTACCTCGGCCAGATGTGCGAAGACATGGGCTACGAAGTAGTCGCCGACATCGAGCAGCTCCCCCAGCGCCTCCCCACCCTCTACCGCCGCCTGACGGAATAAGCGGCGACTGACCTGTCATCCTGCGCCCAACTGTCATCCTGTACCCGGCTGTCATCCTGTACCCGGCTGTCATCCTGAGCGAAGCGAAGGATCTCGGCCGTCACGTTTTTCTTGGCGTTAAGCTCCTGGCTTCAGCTTGTACGCCCTCGGCCCGATCCTGACCCATTTCGGGTCGGGCCGTCCGCTGCCCCCTCTCGAACCGTCGGGCAGGACGAACTCGTGGACGATTGCGACGACGCGACCGCCCTTGTCGAAGTAACGTACAATATGACTGACGGTTCCCGGCGGTTCGCCGGGCAAGGCGACGGGGTGCTCGCTGTCCGGA
>JBBTPG010000050.1:0-3917 GCA_038066315.1 Chloroflexota bacterium
CGGTGCATGTACTCGTTGAGCTGGCGGCGGAACGCGGCCAGCGCCATCTTGCCGCCCTCTTCCGCGCTGCCCAGCGAGTGCCCGAACAGCATGCCCAACGACGTGCCGAAGATCGGCGAGCCGCCCGCCACCGGCGCCGAGCCTCCGCCCGCACCGATCAGCGGCTCCGCCTTCTCGAGGTAGCTGTGGATCTCTTCGCGGCGCTCCGGCTCCGTCTCGAGGATGTACTTGAGGTGCATGACGCCGAACGCCACGTGCCGGGACTCGTCCTGCGCCGAGAGGCGGAAGATGCGCTTCTCCGCCTCGTTCGTCGCGATGTACTCGCCCATGCGGAAGATCGACTGCACGAGGCCTTCGCCCTGCACGTGCATGATCGCCGACATCTCGGTGAAGTCCTTCGACTCGATGATCACGCGCAGGCCGGCGTTGCCGCTCGACGACATCAGGCCGCCGCCGTTCGCCAGCGCGCGCTTGCGGAACACGTCGAGGTGGCGCGCCTCGTCCATGATCTGCGAAGCGAGGAACATCTTCACTTCGTAGTGGTCGTTGCTGATCTGCGGCAGCCAGTACGCCGGCGTGTCGCCCGCGATGAACTCGACCTCGGTGAGGAAGGTGCAGAACTGGCTGTACGCGCGCTCGACGTCGTCGGGCAGCGGCTTCAGCTCGCTCCACGGGATGTCCGTGGCCGAACTCCACTGGCGCTGCACGGCCTCTTCGTAGAGCATCGCCGCGTTGTCGGACCAGATGTCGGACTTCTTGCCGACGTGGTAGCCGATGCGCGGCACACCGTCGCGCCGCGCGCCGCCGCGCACGGCCATGGTGTACTCCTGCGACGTGAGCGGCACTTCGCCGTACGAGCCCTTGTTGATCTCTTCGAGCGTCAAGCCGCGGCGTCCAGGCTTCGCGTGCATGCCGCGCTCGCCGGTGTTCTCCATCCAGCTCAGATCCAGGCCCTCCGTAATGTCGGGCTCAGTCCCTAGCATTTCCATGGTCTTCGTATCAACCGCCATACGGCACTTCCTTTCGGGCCATTGGTAACTTAGCGTCCGCTAAATCATAGGCCCTGCCCGAAGCGACTGTCAATCGGCCCGCGGTGCGGTTTTCGCAGATTCGACGGGCCTGAGTTCACGTCTTCGACTCGCTGAGCTCGAAGCCGGAGGACAGATCGCAGATCATGCGGAGGCGAGACTCCTCGCATCTCGCGTCGTTTTCCGTTCCCCGCTACCCGATGCTGCCCTTCGTGCTGGGCACGCCGCCCTGCAGGCGCGGCTCGATGCGCGTCGCGGCAGCGAGAGCGCGGCCGAGCGCCTTGCACATCGCCTCGGCCTTGTGGTGGTCGTTCGACCCTTTGAGCAGGCGCGCGTGCAGCGTCAGCTTCGCCTCGGTCGCGATCGAGCCGAGCAGGTGCTCGACCAGCGATGCCGGCAGCTCGCCGATGCGGTCGAGCGTCCACGTGACGTCGACTTCGCAGTACGGCCGTCCGCTTATGTCAATTGCAACCGAGGCCAGCGCCTCATCGAGCGGCACCAGCGCGTCGGCCATACGCACGATGCCGCGCCGCTCGCCCAGCGCGCGGTCGATCGCCTGTCCGAGCGCGATGCCGACGTCCTCGACGGTGTGGTGCTCGTCGACGTGCAGGTCGCCCGTCGCCGTCACGGTCAGGTCGAACAGGCCGTGCTTGCCGATCTGCTCGACGAGGTGGTCGAGCATGCCGATGCCGGTCTTCGCGGTCGAGCGGCCGCTCCCGTCGAGGTCGATTGTCACCTCGACGCGCGTCTCTTTCGTCTCGCGCACGACCGTCGCGATGCGCGTGCCCTGAGCCGGACTATCTGCCAAGTTCCGCTCCGATCTCCTTCAACGCCCGCACCACCGGCTCGTTGTGCGCCTCCAGCCCGACGCTTATCCGGAGGTGATTGCGCAGCCGCTCCGAATCGAAGTACCGCACAAAGATACCGCGCTTCGCCAGGCGATCCTTCACCTCCACCGCATCGACGCCGTCGAGCCGGCAGAGAATGAAGTTCGCCTCGGAAGGGTGCGGCGTGATCCAGGGGATCTCCGCCAGCATAGCCGACAGCTTCTCGCGTGTTCCTGTGATGATGCAGGCCCGCTCGTCGAGCAGCGCTTTGTCTTCGAGCGCCGCCAGCATCGCCACGCCGGCCGCGACGTTGAGATTGTACGGCTGCTTGATCGTCATCAGCACCGACGCGAGGACGGGCGACATCACGCCGTATCCCGCGCGCAGACCCGCCAGCCCCGCCCACTTGCTGAACGTCCGCAGCACGACGAGATTGTCGTACTCGCGCACCAGCGGCACCGCCGAGTGGTGCGCGCCCGCGAACTCGATGTACGCTTCGTCGGCGACGACGAGGAGCCCCGTGGCGAGCAGCCGCTCGAGCTCGGCCGGCGACATGCGCTGCCCCGTGGGGTTGTTGGGCGAGGCGATAAAGATCAGCTTCGCGCTCGCCGCCGCCTTCTCGATGGCATCGACGTCCAGCGCAAAGCTCTCGAGCCGCGGCACGTCGATCACGCGCCCGCCGGCGATCTCCGTCGAAAACGGATACATGCCGAACGTCGGCGAGCAGTTGATGACGCCGTCCGCGGGCAACAGCACGGCGCGCAGGATCAAGTCGATCAGGTCGTCGCTGCCGAGGCCGCAGACGATGCGCTCGATATCGGTCTCGAGATGCCGCGCCAGCGCCTCGCGCACCTTGCGCTGGTCCGGGTCGGGATAGATGTGATAGTGGCGCTCGGCGCGGATCGCCTCAAGAGCGCGTGGCGATGGCCCGAACGGATTCTCGTTGCCGTCCAGCTTGATCACGGCCTCGGGCGCGATGCCCAGCCGTTCCGCGAGTACGTCCGTCGGTTCGATCGGCGCGTATCCCGGCAGCTCCAGCAGATCCGGACGGATCAGGGCGCGCATATCGAAGGGTTGCTTCTTCATTGACGCATCACTTCGCCGCTCCGTCGATCTCGCCGCCCTGCAGGCGCAACTCGATGCTGCGGGCGTGCGCCGTGAAGCCCTCCGCGCGGGCGATTTTCGCCGCCGCGGGACCCGCCTCGCGCAGCCGCGCCGCATCGACGGCGACAATGCTCGTCACCTTGAGGAAGTCGTACACGCCGAGGGGCGAGGCGTAGCGCGCCGCACCCGACGTCGGCATGACGTGGCTGGGCCCCGCCGTGTAGTCGCCCAGCGACTCCGGCGCGTCGTCGCCGACGAAGATGCCGCCGGCGTTCCGCACGGTCTTCGCCACGACAGCGGCGTCCTTCACGAGCAGGCACATGTGCTCCGGCGCGTACTCGCTGCCCAGCGCCACCGCCTCCTCGATGCTGTCGACGATCACGGCGCCGCCGCGCGCTTCGAACGACGTGCGCGCGATCTCCTCGCGGTCCAGCAGCTTGAGCTGACGCTCGACCTCGCGCCCGACCGCCTCGGCGATCTCTGCGGATGTCGTCAGCAGGATCGGTGTCGCCAGCTCGTCGTGCTCGGCCTGCGCCAGCAGGTCGGCGGCCGCGAACATCGGGTTCGCCGTCTCGTCGGCGATGACGATCGTCTCGCTCGGCCCGTACAGCGCGTCGATGCCGACGCTGCCGAAGACCTCGCGCTTCGCGACCGTCACGAAGATGTTGCCCGGCCCGACGATCTTGTCGACGCGCGGCACCGTCGCCGTACCGTACGCCATCGCGCCGATGCCCTCGGCGCCGCCTGCCTTGAACACGCGGTCGACCCCCGCGATGTCCGCGGCCACGAGCTTCAGCGGCGACATCTCACCGTCGCGGCCCGGGGGGCTCATCATGATCAGCTCGCGCACGCCCGCCACTTTCGCCGGGATCGCCGTCATCAGCACCGATGACGGGTACACCGCACCGGGACTCGTCGGCACGTACATGCCCACGCGCTCGATCGCGCGCACCTGCAT
>JBBTPG010000051.1:0-1018 GCA_038066315.1 Chloroflexota bacterium
AACGCCAGGGCTAACGATCGAGCAGCGCCGCCACGCCCGGGAGTTCTTTGCCTTCGAGGAACTCAAGCGATGCACCGCCGCCCGTCGAGACGTGCGCGTATTCGCCGGCGAGGCCCAACTCCGTGACCATCGCGACGGTCTCGCCGCCGCCGATGACCACCGTCGCGTCGAGCTTCGCGAGGAAGCGCGCAATCGCGTTCGAGCCGTGCGCGAACGGTTCCCACTCGGCGACACCGAGGGGTCCGTTCCAGACGACGGTCTTCACGCCGCGGAGCTTCGCCTCGTAGTCGGCGACGGTCTTCGGCCCGACGTCGAGGACCATCCAGCCTTCGGGCACATTGTGTATGTCGATCGTCCGCGTCGCGGCGTCGGCGGCGAACCTGTCCGCAATCACCGCATCGGTCGGCAGCCCGAGCGTCACGCCGCGGCGCCCTGCGTCCGCGATCACGGCGCGCGCCGTCGCAAGTTGATCGTCCTCGACGAGCGAGGAGCCGACGCCGACGCCCCGCGCCTTGAGGAACGTGCTCGCCATGCCGCCGCCGATCAGCAGCGTGTTCACCTTCGACAACAGGTGCTGCAGCACCGCGATCTTCGAGCTGATCTTCGCGCCGCCGATGATCGCCGCGACCGGCCGCTGCGGGTTGCTGACGACGCGGCCCAGGTAGTCGATCTCCTTCTCCATCAGGAAGCCGGCCACGGCGGGCAGGTACGCCGCCACGCCCGCCGTCGATGCGTGCGCGCGGTGCGCCGTGCCGAACGCGTCGTTCACGTACACGTCGCCAAACGCCGCGAGCTGCTTCGCGAGCGCCGGTTCGTCCTTCTCCTCGCCGGGCTCGAAGCGCACGTTCTCCAGCATCACGACGTCGCCCGGCTGCATCGCCGCGACGACCGCCTCCGCCGATGCGCCGGCGACGTCCGTGGCGCACGGCACCGGCGCGCCGATCAACTCCGCCAGCCGCGCCGCGACCGGCGCCATGCGCGCCGACTCGACGATCTTTCCGTCCGGGCGTCCGAGGTG
>JBBTPG010000052.1:0-13672 GCA_038066315.1 Chloroflexota bacterium
CCATTACCCTGCTCACCATCGCTATCGCGCCCTTGGGGCGCGGCGGCGGCGCGGGGGGACGTACGCGGCCTCGGTCGCGGGATACGTGCGACGCAGCTTCGGCGCGTAGCCGGTGATCTTCACGGGCACGACGCCGGTCAAGTCCCTAGTAACGAAGATCACGCGAGAGATGCCCGGGAACGTCACCTTTCGCGCGACGATCTCCACGTCGAACTCGACGCTCGCTCCCGGTTTCACGGCCAGGCGTCCGACGGGGCCCCACACCCACGGCTCCGACGTCGAGACGTCGCCGGTCAACGTGCAGTCGCAGAGGTTCGTGACCGTGATGCGCCGCCGCACGCGCGCCTGCGACCGCAGATCCGCCATGTCGACTTCGATCTCGCCGGGGCCGATGACCGGCTCGACGCTGTGCACGTGCACGGGCTTCCGTGTCGTCACGCTCTCCGCGACGATGTCCTCCCAATCCGGTTGCTCGGCGACAAACTCGTAATGCCGGCGCCCGTTCTTCGAGCGAGGGTGGTGCAGCTCGTCGTACGCGCGGCGCTTCCCGGCGTCGCCCAGCGTCTCGAACGCCACGTTGAGCCGCGCGGCCTTGCGCGTCGCCTGCGGGTCGTGCGCGTTGGCGTCGGGGTGCACCTCGCGCATCAGCTTGCGATAGCGGCGCTTGATCTCCGCATCGGTCGCGTCGGGCGTGAGTTCGAGGATGGCGTAGTGGTCGGGTGAGTTCACAGTTGGCAGTTTACAGTTTGTAGTTCGTAGTTCGTAGTCTTGTGGCGCTCGCAATGGTGAGCCGCACTTCGTCCCTCTCCCCCTGAGGGAGAGGGTGGCCCGCAGGGCCGGGTGAGGGCTCCCACACACGACTGACGACCGACGACCGACGACCGACGACTATCTCCGCACCTTCAGGGCGCTCCAGCCGGCGTAGTCGGCGGTGCGGCCCAGCTCTTCCTCGATGCGGAGGAGCTGGTTGTACTTCGCGGTGCGGTCGGAGCGGGCGGGCGCGCCGAGCTTCGCCTGGCCGCAGCCCGTCGCGACGGCGAGATCGGCGATCGTCGCGTCCTCGGTCTCGCCGCTGCGGTGGCTCATGACGCACGTCCAGCCGGCGTTCGACGCCATCGCCACGGCCTCCAGCGTCTCGGTCAGCGTGCCGATCTGGTTGACCTTGATCAGCACGCTGTTCGCGGAGCGCTCCAGGATGCCGCGCTCGATGCGCTTCGTGTTCGTGACGAACAGGTCGTCGCCGACGAGCTGCACGCGGTCGCCGATCCGCTGCGACAGCAGCGCCCAGCCGCGCCAGTCGTCCTCCGCCATGCCGTCTTCGATGCTGACGATCGGGAACTTCTCGGCCCAGCCGGCCCAGTGCGCGGCCATCTCCTCGCTGGTCAGCGAGCGGCCGTCCTTCGGCAGCACGTAGCGGTCCAGCTTCTTGTCGTACAGCTCGCTCGACGCGGGGTCGAGCGCGATCGCGACGTCCTTGCCCGGCTCGTAGCCGGCGGCGGCGATCGCCTCGAGGATCACGCCGATGGCGGGCTCGTTGCCGCCGAGCGACGGCGCGAAGCCGCCCTCGTCGCCGACGTTGGTCTGATGTCCCATCTTCTTCAGCACCTTCGCCAGCGAGTGGTACACCTCGACCGCCCAGCGCAGACCCTCCTTGTAGCTCGGCGCGCCCAGCGGCATCACCATGAACTCCTGGAAGTCCGTCGAGTCGGTCGCGTGCTTGCCGCCGTTGAGGATGTTGAACATCGGCACCGGCATGCGCCGCGCCGTCGGCCCGCCGAGGAACTTC
Organism: Chloroflexota bacterium; assembly: GCA_038066315.1. Taxonomy (GTDB): domain Bacteria; phylum Chloroflexota; class Dehalococcoidia; order DSTF01; family JACRBR01; genus JANXYW01. Next base: position 1,787 of record JBBTPG010000052.1, read on the forward strand.
CAGAGCGGCAGCCCCGCCGAGGCCGCGGCGGCGTGCGCGTTCGCCAGCGACACGCCGAGGGTCGCGTTCGCGCCGAGCCGCTCCTTGTTTGGCGTGCCGTCGAGCGCGCAGAGTTTGCGGTCGAGGCCCGCCTGGTCGCCCGCGTCCATGCCCACGATCTCCGGCTCCATCTCGCGGTTGACGTTGACCAGCGCCGTCAGCACGCCCTTGCCACCGTAGCGCTTGCGGTCGCCGTCGCGCAGCTCGACGGCCTCGTGCTCGCCCGTGCTCGCGCCCGACGGCACCGCGGCGCGCCCGAGCGCGCCGTCGGACAGGCGCACGTCGACCTCGACCGTGGGGTTCCCGCGCGAATCGAGGATCTCGCGCGCATGTACGCTAGCGATTGTTGCCATGGTCATCCTTCCTTCGAGGCGGTTCAGCCGCTGTCGGCCGCCGGGATGACGGCGAAGGAGCCGGTGGCGGTTGCGACGAGCTTGCCGCGGCCGTCGGTCACCTTCGATTCGAGGAAGACGACGCGGCGGCCCTGCTTGATGATGTCGGTCTGCGCCGTCAGCGTACCGCCGCGCACGCCCGCGAGGTAGCTGATCTTGATCTCGATCGTCGCGCAGATGTCGCCGGGCGGCAGCACTGACATCGTCGCACCGCCCATGCTGTAGTCGACCATCACGTACACCGCGCCGCCGTGCAGCACGCCGTGCGGGTTCAGCAGCTCCGGCACGACGTCGAGACTGTACGTCGCGTGGCCGCCCTTCGCACCGGCGTTGCTGATGTGCAGCGCCTCCGCCAGCGGGCCGATGCTGGCGCCGGGCTCCCGCGCGCGGACGACGGTGGCGTTCATCGCGCCGGCCCAGTCGAGCAACCGCTGCCGCTGGCCGTCGTCGAGGAGGTCGATGGCGGCGTTGAGGCGATCGCGAAGGGCCTGGTCGGACATGCCCCGAGGATACAGGCGGCCCGGAGATGATGCGAGTGGTGGTCAGCCAGCCAGCCGGTCAGGGACGCTGCAACTCGATGGTGTATGGGGCGAGTTGGTTCGTGCCCTCGGTCGAGCCGGCGATGGCGAGCACGACGTCCTCGACGCCTGCGCTGCTGAAGCGCAGTTCGCCCGCGCCCGTAGCGTCCACCGGCACATCGAGCACAGCGAAGTCGCCGCCCGTCTTCGTCACGATCAGGCGTGCGATAAACGTCTGCGGCAGCGGTGCGTCCAGGTCGATCCAGCCACCGCGCTGCCACGCGCCCAACGAGACGCCGGCCTGCGCCGCACCCGGAGCGTCGCCGCCCATGCGAATCGCTACGTCGCGGATCGCCCAACCTTCACCGTGCGTCCCGCCGTCCGTGACGTACTCGAACCGCAACAGCACCTTCTTGCCGGCGAACGGCGCGAGCGAGATCGACTCATCGATCCAGACCGGCTCCTCGCCGCCGCTGGTGCCGGAGTAGCCCTGGCCAAACGACTGCCCGACAGGGTCGTCGGTCGTGGTGTGCGCGCCGGCGAGCGCCTGCCACATCGCGCCGCCGTCCGTCGAGACGGAGACGTAGCCCCAGTCGTACCATCGCTCGATGTCGTACCACGTGCGGAACGACAGCGACGGGTTGACGGCGCGTGTCAGGTCGACCTCTCGCGTCAGCGTCGTATCGATGCTGTCCTGCGCGTTGCTCCACAGCACTGGCCCCTCGCCGAGGGCGCCCGGCGGCAGCACGAGAGCGGTCGTCTGGCCGTGGAAGCGCAGCACGTAGTCTCCTCCGTCGAGGCCGGGCATGGCGTAGTAGTCGGTGCCGAACTGGTGCGCGTTCCCGTCGACGGAGTCGCCGGCGTGGAGTTCGCTGTCGATGCGGATGTCGACGGCGCGGCCGGGGTTGCCGTACGGCCCATCATCGCGATTCAGGACGTTGGCGGCGATCCAGTCGGCGAAGACGTCGCGGAATCGCAGGGTCTGCCCGACCGAGGCGAGGAACTGGTCGATCCCCGCGGCACCCGCGCGCGGCTGCCGCGCGATGGCGCCGAGCGCCAGGTCGCCGCCGAACCGGCTCGCGAGATAGCGGAGAAACGCCGCGCCCGCGCCGTAGTGCGCGCCGCTTCTGGCGCTGTCCCAGAAGTTGAGCTGCGTCTCAGGCTTCGACGCGAACGTCTTGATCGATGACGCGGCGCCGCCGACCAGGATCGAGCTATCTTCCGAGAGCCCTTCGTTGACCCACGCTTCCTCGCGCGGCGCGTTGTGCGCCTGGATGAGGTGCTGGATCTCGTGCGCCAGAACGACGTTGAACGCGGCCCCGCCGGGTTTCAGCGTCCGGTCCATGTACACCATCTCGGCCTCATTGCTGAGCGGGCGCACAACGCGCAGGTATGCGTCGTCCCCGGAGTAGTACCCGCCCACCGCCCCGCCAAGGTCCGCCTGCAGCACGATGATCCGTGGATCGCCGTCGACGCCGGGGATCGCGGGCTCGCCGAAGACGCTCGTGACCTTCGGCCACGTCGATGATTCGAACTCGTCGGCGGCGGCTTGCACGGCCGATGTGCCGGCGCTCAACGCGTCGTCTTCGTAGAAGTACGCGTGCGCGCTCTTCGCGCGCAGTGTCGCCGTGATGCTCGAGATATCCGGCGGAGTGGTATGCGAGAGCGCGCCGCCGGACAGCTTCGCCACGAAGAAATCGCGTGTGTCGCCGATGTTCGCTTCGCCCGCGAACGGCTTCACGGACAACGCCTTGCCGAGCGTCTTCCCATAACGCGCTGCGAGATCGATCGCGTCGGTGTCCGGCAGATCCGCGCGCACGCCGATCTGCGAGCCGAGGCCGGCCGCGCGCGGCGTCGCCGTCGCGGCTGCCTTCGCGGTCGATGTCGCGGTGATCGTCAGCGTGGCGGGCGCGGGCTTCTTCGAGCCGCCGCACGCCGGCGCGAGCGCGAGCGCAACCGACAACAACATGACCGCCCACAGAGAGGGACGGCCACGGACGGCATGAAGAAGCGGGCGATTATCGCGCGCGGGGGTGGGCTTTCTCGTAGACCTGGCGGACGTGCTCGTTAGCGATCTGCGTGTATACCTGCGTCGTCGAGATATTGGCATGCCCCAGCAGTTCCTGCACGCTCCGCAGGGGGGCGCCGCCCCTCAGCATATGAGTGGCAAATGAGTGTCGCAAGGTATGCGGCGTCACCGAAGAGGCGATGTTCGCCTCTTTGGCGTACTGCTTCAGGATGAGCCAGAAGCCCTGCCGCGTCAGCCGCTCGCCGCGGCGGTTCACGAAGAGCGCGGACTCCTTGCGGTTCTTCACGAGCGCCGCGCGGCCGTCATTCAGATACCCGGTCACCGCCGCGGCGGCCTGCTCGTGGATGGGGATGGTGCGCTCTTTCGAGCCTTTGCCCATGCAGCGCACGTACGGGTGCGGGCCCGCCATGTTCACGTCGTCCATCTCCAGCGAAACGAGCTCCGTGACGCGCAGGCCCGTTGCGTACAACAGCTCGAGCATCGCGCGGTCGCGCTTCGCCTCGGGTGTGTTGCGCTTCAACGGCTGCTCGAGCAGCTCGTCGACTTCGGTCACCGACAGCGGTTTCGGAAGGGAGCGTCCGACGCGCGGCGACTCAAGGCTCTCCGTCGGATTGCCGCGAATGGTGCCTTCCGCCTGCAGATACTGGAAGAACGATTTGATCGCCGCGACCTTGCGCGCGACCGTCGCCTCCGCGTAATTCTTGCGCTTCAGGCTGAGCACGTAGTCGATGATCAGATCGCGCTCGAGTTGTTCCCAATCGCGCGGCTTGCCGTTTCCGCGCAAGCCAGTGACGAAACTGTCGAACTGCTGCAGATCATTCTTGTAGGCGGCCACGGTATTTCCGGAGGCGCCTTTCTCAACCGACATGAAGTTCAGAAAGTGGCCAATGTGATCGTCCATTGTGCCCTCGATATAGACCAGCGTGTAAGAAGTGCCCAAGGGGGAGGGATTGCAGGGCGATTGTAACACGTAACCCGCCATTGTCTAGTGAGGGCACGTGCCTATTTCGCAACGCTTCGATACGAATTCGAAATACCGATACCGCACGATGATACGCGTGAGCTATCACACGTTGGGGGTTCCCGAAGCATCGTGAGCGGCTGGCTGCCCCCAGGCATCTTTGCCGATCAACGGCACGAACCCGCACGGCCCAAGACGCGTGAGCTCGACGCCGTGCGGCGTCTTCACGGCGCGGACCAACTCTTGCCCGCGCATGTCACCGACCGGCATGACCAACCGTCCGCCGTCTTTCAGCTGATCGACGAGGGCGCGCGGCACATGCGGTGCACCGGCAGCTACGATAATCGCATCGTACGGCGCGCGAACGGCCCAGCCGAGCATCTCGCCCGCGAGGTACGCGTCCACGTTGGCACAGCCCAGGCCCGCAAGCGCGACCCGCGCGCCGGCCAGCAGATGCGGCAAGCGTTCGACGGTGACCACCTCACGCACGAGCCGCGACAGCACCGCCGCCTGGTAGCCGGAGCCCGTCCCCACCTCCAACACGCGATCCTCGGAATGCAGCGCGAGCGCCTCCGTCATGAGGGCGACGATGAGCGGCTGCGAGATGGTCTGACCTTCGCCAATGGGCAACGCGCCGTCGTCGTATGCGCGCGAGCGCAGGTGCTCCGGCACGAACCGCTCACGCGGCACGGCAGCCATCGCGGCGATCACGCGCTCGTCGCGGACGCGCTTGCGCAGCAGCGCCAGCATCCGTTCGCGGGCGGGAGCGAGATCAGCGGCTCCGTTATGGTTGGTCATACCCGCTGTCCATTGGTCGTCTCCATGCGCATCTGCCAGCTTTGCTGCCGCGCACGGGCACGCCACAGCGTACCCGTGCGGATCTCTCGTCGCACGTGCTCATCACACCGACGCTTTCACCTTCTCCGCAAGCGCTGCCGTGAACCCGACCGTCGAGGCGATCTCCTCCACGGTGGCCTCGCGAATGCCCCGGACAGACCCGAACTTCTTCAGCAGCGCCTTCTTCCGCTTCGGTCCGACCCCGGGGACCGTATCGAGCGCCGACTGGAAGCCCGTCTTCTTGCGCACGCCCCGGTGGTACGTGATGGCGAACCGGTGCGCCTCGTCGCGGATGCGCTGTACGAGGTACAGCGCCTGCGAATTGCGCGGTAGCACGACGGGCTCGGACACGTCCTGCACGTAGATCTCCTCGTGTTGCTTCGCCAGCCCGACTGTGGGGATGTGCTTCACGCCCATCTCGCGCATCACGTCCAGCACGGCGGAGAGCTGACCTTTGCCGCCATCGATGATCACCAGGTCCGGCAGCGCGGCGAACGACTCGTCGCCGTTGCGCCGCCCGTCGCGCCCCGCATCGCGGTCCGCCGGCGCAGCGACATCGGGCGCATCGGCGCCCGCATCGCGCAGCACCTGTTCGCGGGCGCGACGGAAACGCCGCCGTAACACCTCCGCCATCGACGCGAAGTCGTTGGCGCCCTCGACCGTCTTGATGCGGAAGCGGCGGTACTCCTGCGGCCGCGGGTGCCCATCGATCGCCACGACCATCGACCCGACCGACGACGTGCCCTGGATGTTCGAGATGTCGTAGCACTCGATGCGCTTCGGCGGGCCGGGCAGATCCAGCGCCTCCTGCAGGCTCTCGAGTGCGCCGCGCGTCTTCCCGGCGTCGGCGAGCCACTTCACGCGCGCCATGTCGAGCGACTCGCGCGCGTTCGTCGCCGCCATCTCCACGAGGCGCCGCTTCTCGCCGCGCTGCGGCGCCAGCAGCTCGACGTTCGCGCCGCGCCGCGCGGTGAGCCAGCTCTCGATCAGCGCATGTTCGGGAAGCTGTAGCGGCACGACGATGCGTTTCGGGACGTAGGTGGCCGACTCATAGAACTGCTTGATGAAGCTCGCCATAACGTCGCCGTCCGTCTCGTCCTTCGTGCCGTCGAGCGTGAAGCTGTCGACGCCGACCATCTTGATGCCGCGGACGAACAGCACCTGCACCACCGCCTCATCGTCGCCGCGGGCCAGGCCGAAGATGTCCTCGTCGGCCGGCTTCGTGCTGGCGACGGCCTGCCGCTCCGTGACGCGCTCGACGGCCTGCACCTGGTCGCGGACGCGGGCGGCCCGTTCGAACTGCATCGCCTTCGATTCGGCCTGCATCTGGCGCCTGAGGTGGCGCACTACCTCCTCGGTGCGCCCCTCGAGGAACAGGATCACCTGCCGGATCACCTCGTCGTACTCCTCCTTGGTGCAGTACGACGTGCAGGGGGCGATGCAGCGGTTGATGTAGTAGTCCAGGCACGGCCGCGGGTCGGTGCCGGTGATCGTCTTCGTGCAGGAGCGCCACGGGAAGAGCTTGTTGACGATGTCGAGCGTCCGCCGCACCGAGCCGGCGTTGGCGTAGGGCCCGAAGTAGCGGGCGCCGTCCTTCTCGACGCGTCGCGTGATGTAGACGCGCGGCCACGGGTCGGCCAGGTCGACCTTCAGATACGGGTAGTGCTTGTCGTCCTTGAGCCGGATGTTGAAGAACGGCTGGTGCCGCTTCACCAACTCCGCTTCCAGGTGCAGCGCCTCCTGTTCGGTATGCGTGATGACGTATTCGAAGTCGGCGATGGACTCGGAGAGCGCGCGCGTCTTTCCCTCCATGCTGGACGGCGAGCCGAAGTACGAGCGTACCCGGTTGCGCAGGTTGGCGGCCTTGCCGACGTAGATCACCGTCGTGTCGGCGCCGCGCATGATGTAGACGCCGGGGCCGGTCGGCACGCGCGCAAGCTGCTCAGCGAAGCGGGTGGAGGTCACGATCCATTGTAGTCTCTGTGTCTGTCAGTCTGCCTGTCCCTCAGTCTCTCAGGACGCCAGCCTCTCGCCGGGCAGCCAGCCGGGGCCCCTTACTCTTCGAGCGCCGCCGCGGCCGCCTGCCGGGTGCGCTTGCGCCGCAGCCGGGCGAGCCGGTGCTCCAGTGCAATCCGCTCAGCGCCCTCCGCACGTACAAGGAGTGCGTCCGTGACCTCCCCGGCGGCGGCGAGGTCACGGACGTGATGCTCCAGGTGCTTCGCCAGCTCGACGCCCGCCGGGCGGTCGCCCTGCTCCCACAGGCGGCGCCAGAGGCGCTCCGCCTCGGCGCGCTCGCCCAGCCGCCGGCACAGCGACGCCTGGCGCCCCGCCGCCCACGCCCAGTCGTCGCCGCCCTCGAGCCATGGCAGCGCACCGCGATACAGCCCGGCGGCGCGATGCGGCTCGCCGGCCCGCTCCCACCAGCGCGCGACGGCCACGGCGTCCGCGGGATCGATGTCGCCGGACGATAGCAGACTCGACAGCGAAGCCAGCACGCCGACGAGAGAGAGCACGTCCTCCGCGTTATGTCGGAACACGCCGCGCAGCGGACTGGCGCGGCCGGCACGGAGATAGTCGAAGTAGAGCTGCGGGATGAGCCAGCCCGGCACGTCGTCCGGGCGCTCCAACCGCAACAGCCGCCGCTCCGCTTCGGCGAGGCGGCAGCCGGGCATCCGGTGCTTGTACAGCCGCCGCACCGGGTGCAGCAGGTCGAAGTGCGCCAGCGCGCCGTACGGCGACGGCAGGCGCGCCATCGTCATCCGCGTCTCGACGAACGGCACGTCGAACGAGCGGCCGTTGTACGTCACAAGGCCCTCGAAGCGGGCGACGTCAGTGGCGAGCATGGCCAGCATCGCCCTCTCGTGGGCCAGGTCGGCGAGGAAGTATTGGCGCATGCGGAACGCGGGCGGTGCGCCGGGGTCGGTCTCCTCGTACGTGCCGAGGCCGGCGAGGACGACGTAGGTGCCGGTGCCACCCGCCAGCCCCGTCGTCTCGATGTCGAAGAAGGCGAGGCGCGAGGGGTGCGGCGACGTTTCGCCGCCCAGCAGCAGGCGCAGCGCTTCGGGCGCGGCGTCCAGCGCTGAGCCGAGCGCGAGCGCGCCGTGCCGGTGGTCGAGCGGGAACCACTCGTCGCGGACGAAGACGGGGCCGTGCTCGGTCTCGTGCCAGTCACCACGGAGGATCTGGGAGATGGGCAGCATCTCGCGCGGCAGCGGCGGCGCCTGGGGCCGGACCGCCGGATGTTGGGCGATGACGTTGCGCAGGCGATCACGGAGTGAACGGGTTACGGGTTCAGCGACCACGGTTCGCCTCCGCACGCGGGCGGCCACATGGGCCACCTACACCGCCGCAAGCTCAGGCACGCGCTCACACAGCCGGTCGAGCACCAGCGTCGCCGCGCGCTTGTTCGTGCCGTGCTCACCGATCGACGGGCCGACGCAGCCGGGGCAGCCGGACGGGCAGTCGCAGCGACGGACGAGGTCGAGCGCGGCCTGCATCAGCTTCGTGTGAATCTCGAACAGACGGCGCGCCATCCCCACACCGCCGGGCTGGTTCTCGTACAGGAAGAGCGTCGGCCGCTCGGTGAACGGCGAGCGCATCTGGGCGACGGCCTGCAGGTCGCGGGGATCGCACATCAGGAAGATGGGCGCGAGGTGGCGCAGCAGGTGCGCCATGCCCCAGAGGCCGTCCTGTAGCTCGACGCGGCCCAGCCCGGCCACCGCGTCCTCGTCGAGCGAGAACCAGTAGCCCGTGGTGTGGCGGCTCTCCTCCGGGATGCTGATCTTGCCCCAGCCGACATTCTCGTTCGTATCCAGCTTGATCTTCTTGAAGATCGTCGCAACCTCGCGGACCGCGACCTCGCCGTGGTCCACCTCGCAGCCGCGGGCGGGCGCCCGCTCGAACGACTCCAGCACCTCGAGGTCGACGGCCAGGTTCGCGTCGGTGTAGTAGTCGACGTCGACCTTGCGGACGTAGGCCTTCTTCTCCTTCCAGTCGAGGCGGTCGACGTGGTATTGCTGGCCGCCGTGCATGTAGATCGCCTCGTCGTGGATCAGCAGCGGCGCGGCGGGGCGGTCGATCTCGCCGATGACGCGCGGCTTCGGCCCCTGCTCGATGATCACGAAGTTGTCGATCGCCGCCGAGCGCAGGCTGACGCCCTCGGCCGGGAACACCTCCGCCATCCAGTGATAGCGCCCGCCGGCTTTCACGAGCACGCCTTCGCCCGCCAGCAGGTCGAGCAGTTCCGCGGCGTTCCGCCCGAAGTCGCCGCCGGAATCAGCGGCGCCTGCCGTTATGTCGCCTTCGTCGAACGGCAGCTCGAACGCCGCGCACTTCATGTGGCTGACGCGTACCAGCAAGTTGTTCGGGTCGATGAGCCCCGCCTCCGGCGTCGTGTCGAAGAGGTAGTCGGGGTTCGACGCCACGTACTGGCTGAGCGGCGACGACGACGCCACGATCACCGAGAACGCCAGGTCGTGGCGGCGACCCGCGCGCCCCATCTGCTGCCACGCGCTCGCGAGCGTGCCCGGATAGCCCGTCAGCACCGCCGCATCCAGCCCGCCGATATCGACGCCCAGCTCCAGCGCGTTCGTCGCCACGACGCCGCGGATGCGGCCCTCGCGCAGCCCGCGCTCGACCGCACGCCGCTCGTTCGGCAGATAGCCGCCGCGGTAGCCCTCGACGGTCGGCGCACCGGCGCCGGGGCCCGTCGCGCGCCCGGGCGGCGGCTTCAGCGCTTCGCGCAGGTAGCGCAGCAGCAGCTCGACGCGCACGCGCGACGGCGCGAACACGATCGTCTGCACGCCTGCCTGCAGCAGCCGCGAGCCGATGACGCGCGCGGCGTTCACCGAGCTCTGGCGGATGCCCAGCTCGCGGTTCACGACCGGCGGGTTGTAGATCGCGACGACCTTCCGCCCGCGCGGCGCGCCGTTATCGTCGACAAGCGTCACGGGCCTGCGGACGATGTTCCGCGCCAGCTCGGCCGGGTTGGCGATGGTGGCCGAGCAGCAAATGAAGATCGGGTCGGAGCCGTAGAAGCGGCAGACGCGGTGCAACCTCCGGATGACGTTCGCCACGTGGCTGCCGAAGACGCCGCGATACTGGTGCAATTCGTCGATGACGACGTAGCGGAGGTTCTCGAACAGCTTCACCCACTTCGTGTGGTGCGGCAGGATGCCCGTGTGCAGCATGTCCGGGTTCGTGACGACGACGTGGCCCGCCTCGCGCACCTTGCGACGCGCATCGCCCGGCGTGTCGCCGTCGTACGTGAACGTGCGGATATCGACGCCCAGGTCCGAGACGAGGCCGTGCAGCTCCTGCATCTGGTCCTGCGCCAGCGCCTTTGTCGGGAAGAGGTAGAGCGCGCGCGCGTCGGGATCGTCGAGGATCGTCTGGACGACCGGCAGGTTGTAGCACATCGTCTTGCCCGAGGCGGTCGGCGTGACAACGACGATGTTCTCGCGCCGCAGCACCGCCGCCAGCGCGTCGGCCTGATGCGTGTACAGGCGCTCGATGCCGCGCCGCGCCAGCGCGTCGACGAGGCGACGGTTGGCGCCTGCGGGAAATGCGCCGTAGCGCGCCTCCTGCGCCGGCAGCTCGCGCCATTCGACGAAGCCTGAGCGGCCGTCGGCGCTGCGCGCCAGCTCCGGATCCGACCGCAACGCCTGCAGCGCCTGCTCCAGCGGCATCCTGCCCTCCGTATCGAACACCCGTACGAATGCGGAGTATAGGGCTAGAACGGACGTTCGTCAACCGCGCGTGACGTGGCGCAGCTAACACCGCGGATCGTGGCGTGGACTTCAGTCCGCACGATCGGTGCCGTATGATGCCGCCCGAGTAAGAGTGCGCCGCACCTTCCCACCTCGGAGCACGGGCTCTTCAGCCCCGCTACGGTGGAGGTTCGCGGCAGGTGTACTTGGCCGAACGACTCGTTGACACTGCGGGGCGCGGCGCTAAGATCAGGCACCATTTCGGCAACATGCGCACGCGACGCGCCCAGAAAGGATGCACCATGGCCACTGGCAAGGCGGCGGTTCTGCTCGGCCCCGGCAAGGGCTACGAGATCCAGGAGTTCGAAGTCCCGACGCCGGAGCCGGGTGGCATCGTCATCAAGGTGTCCATGGGCGGCATCTGCGGCTCCGACCTGCACATCTGGCGCGGCGACTCGCCGCTGTTCGCCGCCATGGCGGGCAACGTCGCCGGGCACGAGATGACCGGCCGGGTACACGCCCTGGGCGCCGGCGTCACGACAGACTCGCTCGGCCGGCCGCTGAAGGAAGGCGACCGCGTCGCGTACTCGTACTTCTACCCGTGCCACCGCTGCTACCAGTGCAACAAGGCCGAGTTCGCCACGTGCCCGAACAAGCTGCTCACCATGGGCCCGAGCATCAGCAAGTTCAGCGGCGCCTACGGCGAGTATTACTACCTGAAGCCGGGCGGCTGGGTCTTTAAGGTGCCCGCCGAAGTCACCGATGAGATGGCGACGCCCGTCAACTGCGCGCTCTCGCAGGTCACCTACGGCCTGCAGAAGGCCGGCATGCGCTACGGCGACTCCGTCGTCATCCAGGGCGCCGGCGGCCTCGGGCTCAACGCCATCGCCGTCGCCAGGGAGATGGGCGCCGACGCGGTCATCGCCATCGACGGCGTGCCGAACCGCCTCGCGCTGGCGAAGAAGTTCGGCGCCGACGAGACGATCGACATCAGCCAGCTCCAGCCGATGGAGCGCATCGCGAAGGTGAGGTCGCTCACGGGCAACCGCGGCGCCGACATCGTGGTCGAGGTCGTCGGGGTGCCGGACGTCGTCCCGGAGGGCCTGCAGATGCTGCGCGATGGCGGCACGCTGCTGGAGATCGGCAACATCTCGTTCGGCCGGACCGTGGCGATCGACCCGTCGCAGCTCGTGTGGGGCTCGAAGCGCATCCAGGGCGTGATCATGTATGACCCGTGGGTGATCCCGGAGGCGCTCGACTTCCTGGTACGGACGAAGAACAAGTACCCGCACGAGGACGTCGTCTCGCACAAGTTCGCGCTCGCCGATATCAACAGCGCGTTCGAGAACAGCGAGTGGGCGCGCGAAGGCTCGACGACGAAGGTGAACCGCGCCGTCATCAC
>JBBTPG010000053.1:0-2915 GCA_038066315.1 Chloroflexota bacterium
CGCTGGGTACACGACGGCAACGTCATCACGGCGGCGGGCGTGTCGGCGGGCATCGACATGGCGCTGTACGTCGTGGGTCAGCTCAAGTCGCCTGAGGACGCGCGCAAGGTGCAGGCGTTCATGGAGTACCAGCCGGCGCCGCCCTATGCGGAGGCGATCACCGCGCAGGGCTAGCGGCGGAGAGCTGTACCAGCCTGGAATCGCGGTGTTTGGCGGCCTTCTGAGATCCTCGTGTTTTGCCCGTTCTCGAATCTGAGACCGCCCGAAATGCGTGGCTTTAGGCGCCACGAACTGTTAAACTTCGCGAGTAGGATCGACCGGCCCGCTGCATCTACGCGGGCCGCTTTGCGAGAGCAATAATCATCGCATGACCACCGACTCCAACGCCGGCAATATCCGCAACAGGGGCATCGAAGACGAGATGCGCTCGTCGTACCTCGACTACGCGATGAGCGTGATCGTCGCGCGCGCCCTTCCGGACGTGCGCGACGGCCTGAAGCCGGTCCAGCGCCGCATCCTCTACGCCATGCACGAGATGGGTCTGCGGCCGAATACGGCCTATCGCAAGAGCGCGGCCATCGTCGGTGAGGTGCTCGGCAAGTACCACCCGCACGGCGACAGTCCTGTCTACGAGGCGATGGTGCGCATGGCCCAGGACTTCTCGATGCGCTACCGGCTCGTCGATGGCCAGGGCAACTTCGGCAGCGTCGACGGCGATCCGCCGGCCGCCATGCGCTACACCGAAGCGAAGATGACGCCGATCTGCGAAGAGTTGCTCGCCGACATCGACAGCAACACCGTCGATACCGTCCCCACATACGACGACTCGCGACAGGAGCCTTGGGTGCTGCCGGCGCGCGCGCCGAACCTGCTGGTGAACGGCGCTACCGGCATCGCCGTGGCCATGGCGACGAACATCCCCCCGCACAACCTTGGCGAGATCTGCGACGCCGTCATGCAGCTCATCGAGAACCCCGAGACGACGACCGACGAGCTGGCCGGGATCGTCAGAGGCCCCGACTTTCCGACGGCCGGAATCATCTTCCGCATGCGCCGGGACAGCGCGCTGGACGACGACGGCAACCGCCACGAGTTCATGCGCGACGCCATCAAGGAGGCGTACGCCGACGGGCGCGGCCGCATCATCATGCAGGCCAAGGCGCGCATCGAAGAGATGGCGCGCGGCAACCGCGAGATGATCATCGTCTCCGAGCTGCCGTACCAGGTGAACAAGGCGACGCTGATCGAGAAGATCGCCGACATGGTGAAGGACCGCAAGATCGTCGGCATCAGCGACCTGCGCGACGAGTCGGACCGCCACGGCATGCGCATCGTCATCGAGCTCACGCGCGAAGGCCAGGCCGCCAGCGTGCTGAACCAGCTCTACAAGCACACGGCGATGCAGTCGTCGTTCGCGGTGAACATGGTGGCGCTCGACGGCGGCCAGCCGAAGACGATGGGCCTGAAGAAGATGCTCGAGGCGTACATCGAGCACCGCCGCGTCGTCATCCGCCGCCGCACCGAATACGAGCTGGAGAAGGCGCGCGAGCGCGAGCATCTGCTGCTCGGCTACCTGATCGCGCTGAAGGACATCGACAAGATCATCGCCCTGATCCGCGGCGCGGCGTCCGCGGACGACGCCAAAGACAAGATGATGGCGAAGCCCTGGGATATGAGCGCGGTCCAGGCGCAGGCCGTGCTGGACATGCAGCTCCGCCGTCTTGCCAAGCTCGAGCGCACCAAGATCGAGGACGAGTACAAAGAACTGATCAAGCGCATCGCGTACCTGGAAGACCTGCTGAAGAACCCGCGCAAGATCGACTTCCTGATCCGCGACGACATGACCGAAGTGAAGGCAAAGTACGGCGACGAACGCAAGACGCAGATCGTCGAGTCCGGCGCGGAGACCATCGCTGAAGAGGATCTGGTTGCGCACCAGGAGATCGTGGTCACGCTGTCGAACCGCGGCTACGTGAAGCGGCTGCCGCTCGAGACCTATCGCCTGCAGCGGCGCGGCGGTAAGGGCATCACTGGCATGGTGACGCGCGAAGAGGACGCCGTACGGCGCCTCATCGTCTGCGACACGCACGACAATGTGCTGTTCTTCACCGAGCGCGGCCGTGTCTTCCAGTCGCGCGCGTACGACTTGCCGGACGCCAAGCGCCAGGCGAAGGGCATCCCGTTGGTCAACGTCATCGATAGCGAGCCCGGCGAGCAGGTGACCGCGCTGGTGACGATCCGCGACTACGACAAGGACTACATGGTCATGGCCACCGCCGATGGCGAGGTCAAGAAGACGCCGCTCGCCGACTTCAAGGAAGTGCGCCGCAACGGCAAGATCGCGATGGACCTGGAGAAGGGCGACGAGTTCATCGCGGCCAAGCTGGTGCACGAGGACGACGAGGTCGTGATGATCACGTCCAACGGTCAGGCGACCCGCTTCCCGGTGAGCGAGCTGCGGTCGGCGTCGCGGACGTCGGGCGGTGTGCGCGGCATCAAGCTCGCGAAGGGCGGCAAGGTCGTCTCGCTCGAGGTCGTGACGCCGGGGTGCGAGCTGTTCAGCATCACGGAGAACGGCTACGGCAAGCGCACGCCGTTCGAGGACTACCCGGCGCACCACCGCGGCGGCCAGGGTGTCCGCAACTACGAGATCACGAAGAAGACGGGGCCCGTCGTCGCATCGCGCACGGTGAACGCCGCGCAGGAGCTGATCGTCATCAGTCAGGATGGCATCGTCATCCGCACGCGTATGGATAGCATCCGCATGACCGGCCGCTCGGCGCAGGGTGTGTCCGTGATCAGCGTCGCCCAGGGTGACATCGTCGCATCGCTCGCGACTATCGACATGGGCGCCGATAAGCCCGGCGGCGACGATGGCGGCAAGCAGCAGGCGCTCGAAGGTATGGAGCCCGACG
>JBBTPG010000053.1:3015-6085 GCA_038066315.1 Chloroflexota bacterium
GCGAAGGCGCCTCCGAAGGCAAGTCCAAAACCCGCGCCAAAGAAGGCGTCCAGGCCCGTCGCGAAGAAGCCCGCCCCCAAGCCTGCGGCCGCACGGAAACCGAAGCGATAGCCAGGTGAGCAGCGGCCGCCCGAAGGCGGAGATGCCAGACGACCTCGTCGCGTACCTCTGCGGCGGCAGGCTCGTTGTGGCGGCAACCATCGACGAGGACGGCGAGCCCTACACGATGGTGATGAACTCCGCGATCGCCATCGATGCACATACGGTCCGCTTCTGCCTGGACCACCGCACGCACACGCTCGTGAACCTCCGTGCCGACAACCGCATGATGCTCGAAGTCATCGGCGATGGGCTGATCTACGGTATCCGCGGCACGGCGACGGTCATCCGCGACCAGATGGACCACGCGCCGATCCCGAGCGCGCTGGTCGAATTGGCCGTCGAAGCGGTGAAGCGCGACCTCCCGCCGGGCGTCGAGGTCGATGCGCCGGCCTTCCGCTGGGGCGCCCTCGCGCCGTTCATGACGCCTGTCGAGCCGCCGATGTTCGAGGAATTGCGGACGTACGGCCGCTAGCGTAGTGCTTTCGAAGTGGCGTCAGTGAACGTGACGCGAAGCGTGTGGCGCGGGCGTCCCGCCTGCGAGTCCGGCGTGACGCGAAGCGTGTGGCGCGGGCGTCCCGCCTGCGAGTCCGGCGATCGGAGAGTCGCCGCAGGAGACAGCCGGACCGACGCGGTAGAGCGCCTCATCTGACGGACTTCCGCCGCGTGCGAGGCCTCCCGGCGAACTGCCACGGTAACGAAGCGTGAGAAGCACTACACCCGGCCCGTCACCTTCGCGGGTCGCGCTACACTCTCCGCATGCCGTCGTGGGTCGTCTCCGAAGACATCATTCCGCAGCCCGTGATCCGTCGCGCCAACGTGCACGATCTGCCGCGCATCGTCGTGCTCATCGCGGACGGCGCACGGCGCGGGAGCGCGGTGGACGACGCGGGCCTGCCGCTGGCGCAGAGCTACTACGACGCGTTTGCCGCGATCGACGCCGATCCGGACAACGACCTGATGGTCGCCGACTACGACGGGCGCGTCGTCGGCACGTTCCAGTTCACCGTCATCACGCACATCCAGCACGGCGGCGAGCGCGTCGCGCAGGTGGAGTCGGTGCACGCCGATGCGGCGATGCGCGGCAAGAAGATCGGCGAGGCGATGATGCGCTGGGCGATCGATGAGGCGCGGCGCCGCGGTTGCTTCCGCATCCAGCTCACGAG
Source organism: Chloroflexota bacterium (assembly GCA_038066315.1). Taxonomy (GTDB): domain Bacteria; phylum Chloroflexota; class Dehalococcoidia; order DSTF01; family JACRBR01; genus JANXYW01. Next base: position 4,281 of record JBBTPG010000053.1, read on the forward strand.
CGACACAGCGCGCATGGACGCGCACCGCTTTTACGAGCGGCTGGGGTTCGTCGCGAGCCACGTCGGGTTCGAGCTGATGCTGTAGTCAGGTTCGGTTCCCGAGAGCCCTAGTCCGGTAGGTCTTCGTCGCCGGCTGCCTCATCAGGCGCCGACGATTCGTCCGCGACAGCGGCTTCGAGGATCGCGAGCATCTCGTCGTTGAGTGAGTGGCCTGCGCGCTCTGCTCGGTGGAGCAGCGTGCGAATCGTCGTGTCGGCGAGATCAACCAGCAGATCGACCATGGCGCAATACTACAACCTACTCCCTGGCACCTACAACCTACTCAAACACCCACGCGTCCGTATCGCGCTTCCACGCAGCGGGCGGCATGTCGCCGAAGAACAGCGCGATCTCGCGCCTGGCGCTCGCGGGCGAGTCGGAGGCGTGCGTGAGGTTGCGGCCCTTCTCAAGGCCGAAGTCGGCGCGGATGCTGCCCGTCGCGGCCTCGAGCGGGTTCGTCGCTCCCATCGTCTGGCGCGTCGCCTTGATCGCGCCGTTGCCCTCGAACACCGCGGCGATGATCGGCGACGACGTGATGTACTGGACCAGGCCCTTGAAGAAGGGTTTGCCGTCGTGCTCGGCGTAGTGCTGCCTCGCGAGCGCGGTGCCGACCTTGAGCATGCGGATGGCGACGATCTTCAGGCCGCGGCGCTCCAGCCGCGAGATCACTTCGCCGGTGAGGCCGCGCTGCATCGCGTCGGGCTTAATCAGTACGAGCGTCCGTTCCAAGGGTGACTCCTCCGTTGTAGGACCAGGAACCTGGGACAAGGATCCAAGGCCCGGTTACGTGCGTGCCGATGACTGCGGCCCGATCGCGGGCGCACGCAAGTATAGTGGCACGAGCGCCGTAGGGTCATCGGCGCGCCCCGCTGCCAGCCGCCGGTGTCCAAGCGCCGCCAGCGCGACCACGCGATGCGCGTGCGCCGACGCGGCCGATGCGCCCGCCTGCGCCAGCGCCACGGCTAGCTCGTCGTCGAGGTCGCCCGTGACGACGTCGCCGTTCGCGATCGCGGCGTGCAGCTCTGCCGGCTTGCCGATGCGCGGCGCCAGCTCTTCGTGCCAGCCATCCGGGCCGTCGCGATACGCCGCCCAGGCCGCCTCGCCGCGCCCCGCCCGGTGTACCGCGACGATGCGCCAGCCTCCAGCCTCGCCGGCGACGCCGTACGCGTCCAGCTCGAGCCGCCCGACGCCGGCGATCGGCACACCGAGCCCGTGCGCCAGCGCCTTGGCGACGCTGACGCCGACGCGCAACGCCGCATAGCCGCCCGGCCCCAGGTCCACGAACACCGCGCCGACATCGTGCTTCGTCCGCCCCGCCTCGGTCAGCAGCCGGTCGATATTCGGCAGCAGCTCAACGGAGTGGTTGCGCTGCGTCGCCCATGTCGCCGTCATCCCCGCGACGCCCTCCACCGCCAGCGCAATGCCAGGCTTCTCGTCCGCCGCGTCGATCGCTAGCTGCAACATAGTCGGTTCACCACGGAGGTCACGGAGATCACAGAGGATGACTTGTTGGGTTACCGGATGTTCTAGATCGAACCGCGTCCGGATTCAACGTATGGGCGATTCGCTTGACTCCTTGCTTCAGCATGAGCACGTTGAAGTTGATTAACAATCCGACCGGCAGATCCGTCAAGCGCAGGTACGTCAGCAATTGAGCTTCGTGCAAAGGTAGCAGCTTGTCGACGCTCTTCAGTTCGACAAGTACCGAGTCCTCGACGACGAGGTCGAGCCGGTACCCGCAGTCGAGTTGAACCGACTTGTACGAG
>JBBTPG010000054.1:0-4389 GCA_038066315.1 Chloroflexota bacterium
GTTCCGCCTGAATTCGCTGTGCGCTCGACGCGCGTCCGTGTAGGGGCGGGGCTCGCCCCGCCCGCGTGATGGCGACACACGTCGCGTTCGATCTTCGTTCGCCGACGTCGCTCATGCGTGAGCTGCGGGGAGCATCGTCGAGTGAGCGTCCGTCCGGGTACGGCGAGCCCTACCCGGACGCCATCGGTTCCGCCTGAATTCGCTGTGCGCTCGACGCGCGTCCGTGTAGGGGCGGGGCTCGCCCCGCCCGCGTGATGGCGACACACGTCGCGTTCGATCTTCGTTCGCCCGACTGTCGCTCATGCGTGAGCTGCGGGGAGCATCGTCGAGTGAGCGTCCGTCCGGGTGGGGCTCGCCCCGCCCGCGTGATGGCCACACACGTCGCGTTCGATCTTCGTTCGCCGACGTCGCTCATGCATGAGCTGCGGGGACCATCGCCGAGTGGGCGTGCGTCGCAGGTAGGGCGAGCCCTACCCCTACACGGAGGTTTGCGCCGACGTGCCAAACGGACCGCCCGGTGGACTACGTAACGCCCATCAGCGCGTCGAGGCCGACGACCAGGTGATCGCGGCGCATGACCTCACGCGCGGCGAGCAGGATGCCTGGCATGTAGGCCTCGCGGCTCATCGAGTCGTGGCGGATCGATAGCGTTTCGCCCGGGCCGCCGAAGAGCACCTCCTGGTGGGCGAAGAGCCCCCGCAGCCGCACGCTGTGGATCGTGATGCCGTCGTAGGCGCCGGCGCGCGTGCCCTCGATCGTTTGCGCGTCGGGGATGTTGCGTTCGAACGGCCTGCCGTCGCGCCCCTCGATCATGCCGCGCGCGGTGGTGATCGACGTGCCCGATGGCGCGTCGGCCTTCTGGTCGTGGTGCAGTTCGATGATCTCCGCCGACTCGAAGAAACGCGCGGCGATCTTCGCCATGTGCATCATCAGCACCGCGCCGATGGTGAAGTTCGCGGCGATCAGGCCGCCGAGCTTCCGCGCCGCGCATCGCTTCGCCAGGTCATCGACGAACGATTGCGGCAGCCCCGTCGTGCCGATGACGAGGCGCACGCCGCGATCCAGCGCTGCATCGGCGAGGATGGGGGTCCACGCGGCGTTCGTGAAGTCGATGACGACGTCGGGCTTCGTCTCGTCGAACGCGGCCGCGGCGTCCGGTATCAGCGGGACCGTGCCGCCGGATGGGAGCGCGAGCAGCGTCGCCGTGGCCAGCTTATCGACGACGCCGACGGGAGCGAAGGACGCATCGGCGTCCACGGCGTCGACGATCGCGCGGCCCATCTTGCCGGAGCCGGAGACGAGTACGCGGATCGGTGCGGTCATGCGCAAAGGGTACCGGGAATCGGAAGTTGGAGGGAGAGAATGGAGGTAGGAGAGTGGAGAGTGCGAGGGTGTGGGGCGGTTGGCGCCATGCAGGGTTGTGCGTGAAAAAGCGGACGCATCCCTGCGTCCGCATCTTCACAACCGTATCCAGACGGGTATCTGGCTATGCCGCGCGCTGCTCTCGCGCTTCGTCGTCGACCGGGGCAGTGGCGGCCGCCGGTGCGTGCCCGGCGTCCGGCGTCGCGACGTGAGGCGCGGCGGCGACGTCGATGTGCTGCTTCGAGGGCGCCGCCATCTGTACCGCGCCGCCGTTGACGATGATCTGTTCGCCTTCGCCCAGCGCGTTGCCGTCGGCATCGTAGACGCTGGCCGCGCGGACGGCGAAAAAGCCGCCGATGACGGTCCGCAGCGCCTGCGCCGGGTCGGAGCCCGGCGCAAACGCCACGGTGCCCTGGATCTGGAACGGCGGCGCCAGCAGGAGGACTGGCGCGTCGATCTGAGGGGGAAGGTTGGCGCCGCGCGCGAAGCTGGGGCCTTCGAAGTTGGCGAAGATGATCTCGTCACGCCGGACGAGCAGCGGCGCGCCCAGGTGCAGCTGGTCGGACGCGCGGTAGAGCGGGCGCACGGCGGGGTCGGTGAGCTCGATATGGCGCGACCCGGCGAACGCGTTGAGGGTCTCGATGAACCGGCCCAGGTCGTGGACACCCTCCGGCTGTCCCGAAGCGACGAACGTCGTCGTGACGACTTCGACCCGCACGTCCAGCAGGCGGCTCTCGAACTTCTTCATGGTGCCCTCCGCGGACTTCTGTCCGTTGCGGGCAGTCTGGGGGCTAGCGCCCTGCTTTCAAATGGGTGTCAACGCCTAAAGCCACGGCGCGGAATCCCGATGGGGAAGTCCCTGATGGCCGGAGTTCGCCACAGAGGCACAGCCTGCGGTCGAGAGCAGCTGCCCGCGGCGCGCGGTGAAGCGCTGGCGCCACTCGGCCATCGACGTGAGTTCGCCGCGGGCTGTGAACCAGCGCCACGTCTCGTCGAAGGAGGTGAAGAGTGGTCTTCGGTCGTCAGTCATCGGTCTTCCGTAAGCGTCAGAGCAGCGGTCCGCCTAGCACTGCATCGTTGCATCGCGCGCACCCGGTGTCGGCGCAGTGCGTGATTGCTGGGTCACGCCGGATGGCATCCGACGCCAGCCTCGCCGCCTCAGCAGCAGGGAACGCCCGCCACAGACCGCGCCCAACTTGAGCCTCTTTGGCGAGTCCTCCGACCGCCGTTTCGAGATTCCCGAACCCGGCGGAGCAGCCTCCCGTCTCGACCTCGACCGCGTGTCTGTTCGCGTCGAGCGCCCATCGGCGAAACAGGCTCCGTCCCGCGAGCTGCTCGGCCCAGTGCAGTAGTGTCATCGAGCTGAGACCGACGCCCGCCAACAGCACGAATCCGTTCGCGTCCGCGAGCTGCCGCATCGGTGCCATGGCATCCAGCGGCTGCTGTTCGGTGACGAGGGGATCAGCCAGCTCGCCGACCGCCGCAAACGAGCAGAGCGGATGGTTTCCGCGCACCCGGTCGTGCGAGCGAACAACAGCGGCGGCGACGGCCCCCATATCGGAGTCGATCTCGACGGTGCTGACGCTGTAGCCCTCGGTCGCGTCTTGCTCCGCGGGCGCGCGCACAGCGTCGTCCCGCCCGTTGCGCTCTATGCGCCGATCATTGGGCGCGGAAACTGCGTATTTCCAGGAGAACGCCGGAACAAGCAGCGTGCAGCGTTCGCTCAGAAAGGCATCGACGACTGACCGCGCGCCGCCATCGACCTTACCCAATGAGCGCAGCGAGGTGTGCAGACACACGAACTGTCCGGACAGGCCGAGACCATTGACCGCCGAGCGGATTTCGTAGACGGTTGTCATCGGTTCGATCGAGCACCTCCGATGCACCAGTCACCAGTCACCAACGACCGCCTCACCACCAGATGATGTCGTCGAGGTTCTCTTCGTGCTCCTCCGACGGCAGATCGCGAGTCCAGAGGTTGGTCTCCAGGTACTTCCAGCCGGAGTCGGCGAAGATCATCACGATGTTGCCCTTGTCGAGCCGCTCCGCGAACTTGAGGCCGGCGTGCAGCACGGCGCCGGCGCTGACGCCGCCGAAGACGCCTTCGCGCTGCATCATCAGCCGCGCCGCGCGGAACGCGTGGCCGCTGCGCACGAGGATCTTGCCGTCGAGGAAGCCGAGGTCGAGGATCGGCGGGATGAAGCCGTCGGCGAGGCTCTTCAGCCCCTGCAGCTGATTGCCCGGATGCGGCTCGACGGCGATCACCTTCGTGCGCGGATTCGCTTCTTTCAGGCGATGCCCCGTGCCCATCAGCGTGCCGCCTGTCCCGAGGCCCGCGACGAATACGTCGACCTCCGGCACGTCTTCCAGGATCTCGGCGCCGGTCCAGATGTAGTGTGCGCGAGCGTTGTGCTCGTTGCAGAACTGGTCGAGCATGAAGCACTTCTCGTCGGCCGCCATCTTCCTGGCGACGGCCATGGCGCCGGTGACCGTATCGGCGGCCGGCACCCAGTGGACGTCGGCGCCGTAGACGGCGAGCGCGCGCGGGATCTCCGGGTAGACGTTCTCGGGCATGACGATGCGCGCGTGGTAGCCCATGGCGCGGCCGATCATGGCGAGCGCGATGCCGGTGTTGCCGGTGCTGGCCTCGATCACGGTGTCGCCGGGGGCGATGCGGCCATCGCGCTCGGCGTGCTGGAGCATGTGCTTGACGATGCGGTCCTTGACGGAGCCCGTGGGGTTCCAGCCCTCAAGCTTGGCGTAGAGATGCACGCCGGGCTTCGGCGAGAGGCGCTTGAGTTCGAGCATCGGCGTGCGGCCGATGGTTTCGAGGATGTTGAGGTGGTGCATTTGGCAGTTCGTCGCTGGTCGCCGGTCGCCGGTTACGCGTTTGGTGGCAGTGTAACCGTCGCCGTGAGCCATGCGCCGGGCGGGGCATGTTCTCCTGCGTAGCGCGGGCTGTTCAGCCCGCGCGGCTTCGTGCGGAGATGACCGCCCCGCTCGAAGTCCGGGCTTGCCCCGATTCCT
>JBBTPG010000054.1:4489-7350 GCA_038066315.1 Chloroflexota bacterium
CGGCTTCGTGCGGAGATGACCGCCCCGCTCGAAGTCCGGGCTTGCCCCGATTCCTTGACTTGCCCGAATCTGCGTTCATATACTGTGGCCGCGTAACCCGCCAAGTGGCGGGGCCTATTTTTGTTACGCACATGCAGAAGTGGCGCACCGTCGTCGGTCAGGACTTCCTGGGCGCCGAGAAGGGCGTTTGAGCCCGAGTGGCGCAGCGGTAGCGCAACCGATTTGTAATCGGTAGGTCAGGGGTTCGAATCCCCTCTCGGGCTCCAGATTTGGTTGCCCTGGCGGGCATGGTCCGCGCTTCGCGGCTCCCTCCCGTCACGACGAGACCGGTCTGCCCACATAGCTCAGTTGGCAGAGCACACCCTTGGTAAGGGTGAGGTCATCGGTTCAAATCCGATTGTGGGCTCCATCAGAAGAACGACCCACCCCGGCGGGTCGGAGCGAAGACACAGAACCGGGTCGCGTCCACGGGGTGAGGCGTGTTCCACTAACCGATATCCATCCGCGCGTGCGGAGATCACCAGCAGGCCCTTCAGCCAGAGGAGTAGCCGGACATGGCCAAGCAGAAGTTTGAGCGGACGAAGCCGCACGTCAACATCGGCACCATCGGTCACGTCGACCATGGCAAGACGACGCTGACCGCGGCGATCACGAAGGTGCTGTCGCTGAAGAAGCTGGCCCACTATCGCGACTTCGGCAGCATCGACAATGCGCCGGAGGAGCGCGCCCGCGGCATCACCATCGCGATCACGCACGTGGAGTACGAGACGGAGAACCGTCACTACGCGCACGTGGACTGCCCGGGCCACGCCGACTACATCAAGAACATGATCACCGGTGCGGCGCAGATGGACGGCGCGATCCTCGTCGTCGCGGCGCCGGAAGGCCCGATGCCGCAGACGCGCGAGCACATCCTGCTCGCCCGCCAGGTGCAGGTGCCGAGCATGGTGGTGTACATGAACAAGGTCGACCAGCTCGACGACCCGGAGCTGCTGGACCTGGTGGAGCTGGAGCTGCGCGAGCTGCTCACCAAGCAGGGCTTCCCGGGCGACGACATCCCGATCATCCGCGGCAGCGCGCTGGCCGCCATGAACAGCACCAGCACTGACCCGAACGACCCGGCGTTCGCCAGCATTCTGGAGCTGATGAAGGCGGTCGACGACTACATCCCGACGCCCGAGCGCCCGCGAGACCAGCCGTTCCTGATGCCGGTGGAGGACGTCTTCGGCATCAAGGGCCGCGGAACAGTCGTCACCGGCCGTATCGAGCGCGGTATTTGCAAGGTCGGCGACGAGATCGAGATCGTTGGTATGAGCGCGACGCGCAAGACGGTCGTCACCGGGGTCGAGATGTTCCAAAAGACGCTGGACCAGGGCGAGGCCGGCGACAACGTCGGCTGCCTCCTCCGCGGTATCGAGCGCGAGGACATCGAGCGCGGTCAGGTGCTCTGCAAGCCGGGTTCGATCACCCCGCACAAGAAGTTCGAGGCGGAGGTCTACGTCCTCTCGAAGGACGAAGGCGGTCGCCACACGCCGTTCTTGCCGGGCTACCGGCCGCAGTTCTACATCCGCACGACGGACGTGACGGGCACCATCGCCCTGCCGGAAGGCGTGGAGATGGTGATGCCGGGCGACAACGTGAAGATGACGGTGGATCTGCACACGCCGGTCGCGGTCGAGGACGGGCTCCGGTTCGCAATCCGCGAGGGCGGCCGCACGGTGGGCGCAGGCGCGGTGACGAAAATTCTCGAGTGACAGGGTTCACATACGGTCCGACCCGCCCGTTATAGAATATGGGCGGGCTGTACCGTCCGTAAGGACGACCGGCGCAGCCGCGCGGGCTGACAGTTGAGGCAACATGGCCAAGAAGGAAGACCGCCAGATCATCACCCTGTCCTGCACCGAGTGCAAGGAGCGGACGTACACGACGTCGAAGAACCGTCGCAACGACCCGGAGCGGCTTGAGCTGAACAAGTTCTGCCCCCGGTGCCGCCTGCACCGGCCTCACCGCGAAGTACGGTAAGGAAAGGGACGTCATGAGCCGCGCACTGCGCAGACAACCGCTCGTACAGAAGCCGCCGGCGAAGGCGCCTGCGTTCCGCCCGAGCCCGCGTCCAGCGAAGAAGCAGGAATCCGCCGCCGCCGTAGAGGCGATGAAGCACCGCTCGGCGTACGACCGGTTCGTGCCGAAGTTCTTCCGCGATATCATCTCCGAGCTGAAGAAGGTCACCTGGCCCACGCGCGAGGAGACGACGCGCCTCACGGTCGCCGTCGTCGTCGTGGCCGTGACGATCGGCCTGGTGCTGGGCGGCGTCGATATCTCATTCAACTGGGTGGTTGACCACACCCTCTTAAGGTAGACCTCCTGATGGCCCGAAAAGGGAAAGCCACCGCACAAGTTGCCGCCGTCGATACCGAGGACGGCGCCCCCGAATCGCCGGAAGAAGCGGCGATCCAGGAAGGCCGCCAGTGGTATGTCATCCACACGTACTCCGGCTACGAGAATAAGGTGAAAACGAACCTGGAGCACCGCATCCAGACGATGGATGCGAAAGACCTCATTTTCCAGGTCGTGATTCCGACCGAGGACGAGATCGAGATCCGCGATGGTCAGCGCCGGACCATCGCGCGAAAGATCTTCCCCGGCTACGTGCTGACGCAGATGATTGAGCTGAAGGAAGACGACGTCGAGTCCAGCCGCGCCTGGTTCGTCGTGCGGAACACGCCCGGCGTGACCGGCTTCGTCGGTTCGGGCACGCGGCCGGTTCCGCTGGAGCCGCCGGAAGTGAAACGCATTCTGCGCCAGATGCGCGTCGAGGCTCCGAAGGTGAAGGTCGGCTTCGAAGTCGGCCAGAACGTCCG
>JBBTPG010000055.1:0-2392 GCA_038066315.1 Chloroflexota bacterium
GTCCGCGGCTAATCGTCTGAGGGCGGCTCTATGGGGGTGGTGATGAGGGCGCGGCCGATCCAGAAGGCGATGTAGAGGGCGCCGAGGGTGCCGGCCATGACCGGCAGGGCGAGCGCCATATACGACTTCTTCAGCACGCCGATCGTGAAGAAGAGCCCCGTGATGGCGCTGACAGCGCAGATGATCATGCCGGCGGTATGCGAGCGCTCTGCTCCCATGACGGTGCTCCTTTGGTGGTCGCGGGTATCGCGGGTGTTATAGCGAGTGACGGAGGGCCGGGCAAGTTCCGTACGCGCACGGACGGGGCTGTCTCCTGCGGCGACTCCTCGACAAGACCTGTCCGTACGGAGTCAAACGGTTGGCGCCGTACCCCGCGCGGGCTGAACGCCCGCGCTCCGGGAAGAGACGGAGCTACGCGCCGCGCTCCAGATCGAGCCAGGCGGACATGTACTCCATGACGATAAAGGTGTTGCCGCCGCGGCGAGAGCGGCCAGAGACACGAAAGCCCGCCTTCTCGAACGCCTTCTGCGCGCGCGCGTTCCATTCGAGCGTCTTGAGGTAGATGCGGCGGAAGCCCGTCGTACGGAGGATGTGGCGGACGAGCGTCTGCACGGCGTCGGTGCCATAGCCTCGGCCCCAGAACTCGCGCTCGCCGATCGTGATGCCGATCTCGGCCTCGCGGCGGATGGCATCGATGTTGTAGTACATCGCGTTGCCGATGTGACGGCCATCGGCGTCTTCGATCGCCAGGCTGCGGCGGTACGGGCTCGGGTACGCAAGCTCGTCGCGGTACAGCGCCAGATAGTCGTGGTAGGTCGCCGTGAACGGACGCGCCGCGTCGAAGCGCGCCAACTCCGCGTCGGACCGCCAGCGATAGTCGTCGGGCGCATCGCCGAGGCGCTTCTCGCGAAGCACCACGAGTTCGCCGCGCGCGACTTCGCCTTGCGCCGTCGTTGTCACTGCTGCTCTCCCGCCTCGCCGGCGTCGATCGCTTCGAGCGCGCGCCGCACGATCGTCACCTCGTTACGGTGCGTCATCAGGCGCAGCGCCTCCGCGGCGGCGAACCATTCGACTCGATCATACTCCCGATCGTGCGTATCAACACTGCCCGTGCCGTCCGGACGCATCAGGAAGTGATGCACGATCTTCTCGAAGCGCACGCCCTGCGCCGGGCGCGCGAAGCCGTATTCGATGCTTCCGAGGTCAGCGACGATCTCCACGCCGAGGCCCGTCTCCTCGCTGACTTCTCTGCACGCCGTCTCCTGGATCGACTCGGCGTGCTCGGGCGTGCCCTTCGGCAACGCCCAGAGGCCCTCGTGGACGCGGCCGCAGAGCACGATCTCGATGCCGTGCTCGCCGCGGCGAAACACGACGCCGCCGGCCGAAACGGCCTGTTCCACACGCAGATCGACGCCGTCTGTGGTCACTCGTCGTCATCCTCACCGGCATCATCGGCAACGCTGTCGTCCAGGTGGAGCTTGAAACTGAGCGGATCTTCTACGAAGTCGGCCTCCGCGAGGGCATCGCTCACCGCTTCGAGCACCCGGTCGTCGGAGGTCTCGGCCGCGACCGCGTGCAGCGCGGAGCGCGCAGCCGGGCCGCCGATCTGGCCGAGCGCGGCGATCGCGGCTTCCTGTACTTCGGCGTCTTCGTCGGCGGTCAACTCGGCGAGGTGCGGGATCGCCTGCTCGTCGGCGATGCCGCCGGCGGCCGTGGCGGCCTCGAAACGCATCTCGGCGTCTTCGCTCTCCATCTCCTCGATGATCGTCGGCAGCCACTCGAGGTCGGCGTTGCGGCCCATCGCGTGGACGGCGCTGATCGCCAGGCGACGATCACCGCTGCTGTAGGCCCCTTCAATCAGGTCGTGGACCCAGTCCTTGCCGCGCACGCCGAGCGCTTCGAGCGCCCGGCCGCGCACGTCCGTCAGCTCAGCCTCATCGTGGTAGCGCGCGCGCAGGGCGCCCTCGATCTGCTGCGCGAGCGCGTCGTCGCGGTCGAGCACCTCCATGCGCAGGAGGAAGCGGCCGAGGCCGAGCGCCGTCTCGCCGCGCACGAGCGCCTCCGGGTCACGCAGCAGGCGCAGCAGCACGGAGACGAGGTCGTCGTACTCGTACTCCCAGAGCGCCTTCACGGACTGCGCGCGCACCTGCACGTCGTCATCGACGAGTCCGGTCATGAACACGATGGTGAAGTCGAGCTCGACGTTGTCCTCGCCGATGTCGGCGAGGCGGTCGATGATGTCGCGGCGACGCTGGATGCTGAGCGTGCGCCAGACATCGAGGAAGCGGTCGCGGTTCTCGCCTTCGAGCGATGTGAGCGCGGCGAGTTCCGTTGCCGGAGGCGTGTGTTCGGGGTCGGCGAGGCTGGGCAGCAGTGTTTCGAGAGACAAGCG
>JBBTPG010000056.1:0-1273 GCA_038066315.1 Chloroflexota bacterium
GGGTACACGAAGATCTTCGATGCGATCCGACGCGCGGCGCGCGCGGACGAGGCTAGCGCGAGCGCCGCGTCGATCGCGCTCGCGGTGCCGCTGGTCTCCGCGAGCCCATCGTTGAAGGCGCGCGTGATGGCGTCGGCGGCGGTGATGAGCGAGCTGCCCGCGCGGCGAGCCGCGAGCGCATCGCGGCGGTGGTTCGCGGCGGCTGCGGCGGCGATCGTATTCGGCCTGGGCGCGCTGGCGTGGGGCGGTTACTTGCAGACGCAGGTGACCGATCTGCACGATCGAGAAGCGCGCATCCGCACGGACGCGACGGCACAGTCGCAGCAGTTCGCGACGATGCGGACGGAGCTGGTGCAGGCGTCGGCGTCGAACGTGAGCCTTGTCAGCGACCATAACGCGATGCTGGAGATCGTCTCGCAAGACGACGTGAAGCGCCTGCCGATGACGGGGACGACCTCCGCGCCCGCCGCGAACGGACGCTACATCTGGAGCCGCGCGGGCCGCCTCGGTGCGCTGGTCGCGAGCAACCTTCCACCGCTGCCCGAAGGCCGCTCGTACTGCATGTGGATCGTGTACGAGAACGCGTGGATCTCCGGCGGGCTGTTCGACGTGGACGAACGCGGGACGGGGCGCCTGATCGTGCGCGATCTCGGCGACGGGCAGGACCACGGCGCGTTCCGCGGCTTCGCCGTGACGGCGGAGCCATCGTCCGGCGCGAAGGAGCATACAGGCGCGATGGTGCTGCAGGGCGGGCTGGAGTAGAGTCGTACCATGTCCAACACCATCACCGAGAAGCTTGCACCCGTCGCACCCGAGTTCTTCGTCCGTGATGTGGACCTGAGCATCGCGTTCTACGCCGGCAAGCTCGATTTCACGCTGGTGCGCGCTGACCCGGAGGGCGATGGGCGCCACAGTTTTGCCGTGCTCTCGCGTGGCGAGGCCGAGTTCCTGTTCGTACACGAGAGCGCACTTGGGCCGGTGAACCGGGCGGCGCTGCCGTATCCGCGTGCCGCCGGCGTCGACATTCTATTGATGGTCGACGATGCGCATGCCGTCTACGCGTCCGTCCGCGAGCGCGGCGTACCCGTCGTGCTGCCGCTGAAGGATCAGCCCTACGGCCTCCGGGATTTCACCGTCGCCGACCCGGACGGCTTCCGCATCCGGTTCGCGCAGCGCATCGCGTAGCCTACTTCGTCGCCACAATCTCCGCTGGGATCTCCAGCTCGCGATCGTTCCAGCGTACGATGATGCGCCCCGTCACGCGCACCGGCCG
>JBBTPG010000057.1:0-2310 GCA_038066315.1 Chloroflexota bacterium
CGCGCATGGTCCTCGAACGGCTGAAGCTCGACGGGAAGGTCGCGATCGTCACGGGCGCCGGGCGCGGGCTCGGGCGGCAGATGGCGCTGGCGCTGGCGGAAGCGGGCGCGGACGTCGTGTGCGCCGCGCGCACGACAGCGCAGATCGACCGCACGAAGGCCGACATCGAGGCGCTCGGGCGGCGCGCCGTCGCGCAGCCGACCGACGTGCGCGACTCGGCCCAGTGCGACGCGCTGATCCAGCGCGCGGTCGACGAGTATGGCAAGCTCGACATCATGCTCTCGAACGCGGGCATCGGCGACATGCGCGGCGCCAACGCGGAGCTGTGGGACGTCAACGACGACGACTGGCACGACACGCTCGACGTCAATCTCTCGAGCGCGTTCTACTGCGCGCGCGCCGCGTCGAAGGTGATGGCGGCGCAGGGGCACGGCGGCACGATCATCAACCTCGCGTCGGGCACGGCGATGCGCGCCTACCCGATGAGCTTCGGCTACGGCGCCGCGAAGGCGGGCGTCATCGCCATCACGAAGTCGATGTCGGCGATGCTGATCCGGCACAACATCCGCGTCAACTGCATCATCCCGGGCTTCGTCATGCAGGCGCCGCCCGGCAACGAGCAGGCGGAGATCTTCGCGCAGACGCGCGGCCGCTACCTGCCGGCGCAGCGCCTCGGCTACGCGTGGGAGCTGGGGCCGCTGGCGATCTTCCTGGCGTCCGACGCGTCGAGCTACGTGACCGGCCAGGGCTTCGTCATCGACGGCGGCGGCCTCGCCGGCGGGCTGGCGCCGATGGGCTTCGCGCCGGAGGTGCCGGTCTGACGGGGACGGAACCACAGATTACACAGATTTCGCAGATGGGTTGATTGCTGGATCGCAGACTCAGAGCCACGAACGAACGTCCGGCGGACCGAATGACTGAACGACTGACAGACCGAAGGACCGAAAGACTCACCATGAAGAACGAATGGGGCGATGTCCGGCTTGGCATTGATGCCTTCGACTTGAGCGGCAAGCGCGCGCTGGTGCTCGGCGCGGGCGGCGCGGCCGGGCGCGCGATCGCGCTGGCGCTGGGCGAGGCGGGCGCGGACGTCATCGTGTCCTCGATTTCGAACGACGGCGACGAGATCATGCGCGTGAAGCGCGTGCAGGCGGAACTGACGAAGATGGGGCGCAAGTCGTCGACGGTGGCGACGGACGTGACGCTGGGCGCGGGCGTGCAGGTGATGGTACGGCAGGTCGCGAAGGCCATGGAGGGCCTCGACATCATGGTGAACGCGCCGGACCTGTTCCTCGGCAAGGCAGCCGAGGCCACGACCGACGTCGAGTGGAACAAGGTGATGCAGGTGAACCTGGCCGGCACGTTCCACGGCTGCCGCGCGGCCGGCAAGGAGATGCTCAAGCAGGAGACTGGCGGCCGCATCATCAACATCACGTCGGTGCTGGGCGAGCGCGCGATCGCGCACGCTGCCGCGTACTGCGCTGCGCAGGCCGGCGTGCTGAACCTGACGCGCGCGCTGGCTACGGAATGGGGCCCGCACAAGATCACCGTCAACGCCATCGCCGCGGGCTGGATGGAGTACTCCACGGCGATCGGCAACCCTGATCCCGCGGCGAACCAGACGGTGCGCTTCGTGCCGATGAAACGCGCCGGAGCCGCCGACGAGCTGGCCCCGCTGGCCGTGTACCTCGCGTCGGACTCCTGCGGCTACATCAGCGGCCAAGTGATGTTCGTCGACGGCGGGTTGACGACGCATCTGTAGCGGTCGTCAGTCGTCGGTCTTGAGTCGTCGGGGGACCGAACCCCAACGTGCACAGTTCTCCGACGACCGCTGACCGGCGACCAACGACTGACGACCGAAGACCGAAGACCGACGACCAACGACTGACGACTGACGACTGACACACCATGCCCACCACCCACGTCCGCGGCGTCGACCTCTACTACGAGGAGTACGGCTCCTCGGCTGATCCGCACCTGCTGATGGCGCACGGGTTGATGGGCAGTATCGCGCTGATGCGGCACTTCGCCGAGCGCCCGCAGGAGATCGCGGCGCGCGGCTTGCACGTCATCGCATACGATGCCCGCGGCCACGGCAAATCCGGGTACACGGCGGCGCGCGCCGACTACCGCTGGGCATCGCTTGCCGACGACATGTTCGCGTTCATCCACGCGCTCGGGATCGAGAAGACCAGCGTATACGGTGGCTCGATGGGCGCCGGCACGGCGCTCATGCTCGCGCTCGAACATCCGGAGACGGTCGAGAAGCTGATCCTGATGGCGCCGCCGCCGTTCGGGGCGCACGCGAAG
>JBBTPG010000058.1:0-3913 GCA_038066315.1 Chloroflexota bacterium
CGGCGCCCAGCTCGGGGTACTCGAAGTCGTCGACCTTGATCGCTTCGACGATCTCGACCTGCGGGAAGCGGTCCTGCACGATACGCTCGATGCCGAGCTTCATCGTCACCATGCTCATGGGGCAGCCGTGGCAGGAGCCCGCGAGCTGCAGCCGCAGCCGCCCCTCCTCCGGGATCCACTCGACCAGGTTCAGCTCGCCGCCGTGCGAGCGCACGTACGGCCGCATCTCGTCGAGGCAGGCATCCAGCTCGGCGATAAACGCTTCCTGATCGGTGGCCGGGGTCGCGGCATCGGTAGTCATCGCTGTATATCGTAGCGCATGGCCAGCGCGATCAACCGAGCGGGCGCAGGCCAACTCCGCTTCTACGCCTCCGCGCACCCTGTTAGCCTTAGATCGTGACCAATGCTCCGCTTCTGTTCGAGAAGTCCGATCACGGCGTCGCGTGGCTGACGCTGAACCGTCCGAACGTGCTGAACGCCATGAACATGGCGATGCGCGACGAGATGTGGTCGGCGATGGCCGCCGTCCGCGACGACCCGGATATCCGCGCCGCCGTCATCCGCGGCGCCGGCGACCGCGCGTTCTCCGCCGGCGCCGACATCAGCGAATTCGGCACCGCGCCTTCGTATGTCGACGCGCGCCGCGCGCGGCAGGAGCGCGACGTCTGGGGCGCGATGCTCGCCTGCACGAAGCCGCTTGTCGCCGCCATCCACGGCTTCGCGTTCGGCGCCGGCTGCGAGATGAGCCTCTTGTGCGATATCCGCATCGCCTCCGAAGACGCGACGTTCGCCTTGCCGGAGGTGACGCTCGGCTACATCCCGTCGGCCGGCGGCACGCAGACGCTGCCGCGCGCCGTGCCACCCGGCATCGCGCGCCAGATGATCCTCACCGGCCAGCCGATCGACGCCGCGACGGCGCTGCGCTACGGCCTGGTGCAGCGCATCGTCCCCCGCGCGCGCCTCGGCGCGGAGGCCGCGGCCGTGGCCGCGAGGCTTGCCGCCCAGCCGGAGGCGGCGTTGCGCGGCGCGAAGGAAGCGATGGTGCGCGGCGCCGATCTGCCGCTCGAGGCCGCGCTGCGGCTGGAATCGATGATCGCGATGCGTGTCGCAGGCGGGCGGAGCGTGTGAGCGAGGACACAGCGACAGTGCCGAAGCCGCGCGCGGGAAGAGCCGGCTGCCTGCTGCGCGCCGGCGTCGCGATACTCGTCGCGATCGGGATCGTCGTCGCGATCGGCACAGTCTTCAACGAGGGCGACAACGCCGATCAACCGCTGCGCGGGTTCGTGGCGGGCAAGGCGGATGCGTTGCCGCCGGGGTCGGTGAACTACTTCGAGCAGCAGCACGTCTTCATCACGCATCTGCAGAGCGGCGAGTTCATCGCGCTGTACGACCGCTCGACGCGACAGCAGGAGTTGAACGGCGACTGCCGGATACACCACGAGGACACCGCCGGTATCGGCACGCTCGATCCTCTCCCCGGCCTCGGTGGCGCCCTCGTGGAAGACTGCAACGGCGTCCGTGCCGTCTGGCGCGTCGACGGCAAGTTCTCGTTCGGCCCAGCGAATGGCGATCTCGACCGCTTCGATACTCGAATCGATGCGGAGGGCAATCTGGTCGTCGCGACGGAGTCGCGCAGTTGCAGCCACAGCCGCGGCGCGCCCGGCCTGCCGCCGTTCGACCCCGGCCGCTGCGGTAAGCCGGACTGAGTGTCTCCTAGCGCGGCAGTACCTTGACGAACGCGGCCGGCGTCACGATCCGGATGCCAGCGTGCGAGCCGAGTTCCAGCAGATCGCGATCGCCTGTCACGATGTAGTCGGCGCTGCCCGCGACGGCGGCCTCCAGCACGCGGTTGTCGTCCGCGTCGCGCGAGACGTCGAGGCGGTGTGCGGGTTCGACGATGATCGCGAGTTCTCGGATGTCGCCGACGAACTTCGCAAGCACTTCGTCATCGTGTGGCAACAAGGCGCGGACGCGAGGCCGAGCAAGGACGCGCGTGAGTTCGGTGAGCAACTCCGTTGACGTGATCCAGACGAACGCGCCTCGCAGACCAGCCTTCACCGCGGCGGACGGTGTTCCCGCCGGGTGATGTAGCGCACTGACAACGACATTGGTGTCGACGACGGCGCGCACGTCAGGCGGATCGCCGCCGGGCGCGGCTCTTGCCTCTTACCTCCCGGACGGCTTCGTCTACCATGCGGTCGATCTCAGCGGGCGGGATGTTCTTGGTCCGGGCGCGGACCTCTGCCTGTATCTCTTCGAGTGTCTGCAGCGCTTCGGCGCGCCGCCTTTCGATGCTCTGATATCGCTCCGGCGGGATCATGACGCCCATGATCTTTCCGGCGCGCTCGATGACGACTTCGTCGCCGCGGCGCACGTCTTCGAGCATCTCGCCGAACTTGCGGCGCGCTTCCATCGCTGTGAGTGTCCGTTTCATCGCTCAACCTCGCTGACTGTCTGTACGAGCTGATTATATCAACTGAGTGACTTATATCAATCATGCCAGTTGCTATAGCGCCAGGAAGCGACGATCAGCCCTCGAAGCGAATCCAGCCCCTTTCGGATCTCTGCGCCCTCGTGCTCTCTGTGGTGAAAACCCTACGCAGCCCCGCGGCGCTCGGCGCGGAACAGGTTGATCGGGTTCGGGATGCCCTTCATGACGACGGGGCCGAGGCGCTTGAACTCGACGTCGGGCACGCCGCCGTCGGCGCTCCGCACCGTCGCCTCCGACGCGAGCACTTCACCCGAATCGGCGAGGTTGACGATGCGCGACGCGACATTGACGTCGTGGCCCAGCAGGTCGTCGCCGCGGCGCGACTGCTGTCCGGAGTGCAGGCCGATGCGCACCCAGAGCGGCGTGTCGCTGCTCCACGATGCTTCTTCGAAGCGCTCCTGCAACCGCAGTCCCGTCTCGATCGCGGCGCACGGGTCGGCGAACCAGATCATCAGCCCATCGCCCAACTGCTTGACGATGCGCGCGTCCTCGCCCAACTCCTCGCCGACGATCCGCTCCTGGAGCGCCAGCAGCTCGATCGCCTCGTCGTCGCCGCGTACCGCGGTGAACTCCGTGAAGCCTACGATGTCGGTGAACATGACGGTGCCGTGGACGACATCGGGCTTTGCCGGAGCGGTCGCCATCATGCCTGGACCAATTCGATCGATCCCGAGATGCTCATCGCTTCCAAATGGCAGTCGTTGCCCACCGGGAACGGGTTGCGCACCTTGCCGGACAGTGTCTTGAAGCGCGTGTCGAGCGCGGTACCCGCGGGCAGCTTGAGCTGCACCTTGCCGGAAACTGTTTTCACCGTGATCTGACCCTCGCAGTCGCACATGGCGACGATCGTCCCGCTGACGCTGCGCGCCTTGAAGCGCCCCCCCACGCGGTCGATCGTGATCGAACCCGACATGGTGCCCGCCGACGCCGAGCCGACCGCGCCGGCGATGATGCTGCCGCTCATCGAGTTCATGCGGCAGCGTCCGCCGCAGGAGCCGAGGTGGACGCTGCCGGAGCCGCTGCGCAGATCGGCCTCGTCCGCGCGCTCGACTTCGATGCCGCCGCTCATCGTTGTCACCGACACGGTGCCGAACTCGCCGCTCAGGTTCACGGCGCCGGAGTGCGTGCCGACCACCACGTCCGTCCCGACCGGGCAGCGCACGGACAACGACTTCGAACCGCCATGCCCGGAACGCACTTCCAGCGCCGTGCCGCCATCGGCCTCGCTCGCATCGAAGCGGTCGCCCTCGACCACGACGTCCTCGCGCGGCTCCGCGACGACTTCGATCTTGCCGGACCGCGATTGCAGCCGCAGCGTCACGGCCACGGGCAGGTCAAAGTGCTGTAGGTTCAAGCTGCGTCCCTCCGCCAGTAGTGAGGGGCATTGTGGCTCGATCGCCGGAAAGTCTCAAGCGAAGCAGG
>JBBTPG010000059.1:0-2740 GCA_038066315.1 Chloroflexota bacterium
ACCATGAAAGCAGCCGTCTACTACGAAACCGGCGCCCCCAGCGTCTTCCGCTACGAGGAGGTCCCCGACCCGCCGCTGCACCCGCGCGGCGTGCTGATCGACGTGAAGGCGATCGCCATCGAGGGCGGCGACGTGCTGAACCGCGCGGGCGGCGACATGCCGTCGAAGCCGCACATCGTCGGCTACAACTGCGCCGGCGTCGTGCGCGAAGCCGGCGCCGAGGTCACCGACCGCAAGCCGGGCGACCGCGTCACCGCGCTGATGGCGAACGGCTCGCACGCCTCCGTCGTCTCCGTGCCGGCGACGTCGACGTGGCTCGTGCCGGACGGCTGCGCGATCGAGCACGCGGCCTGCGTACCGGTGTCGTGGGGCACCGCGCACGACTGCCTGTTCGAGTTCGGCCGCCTGAAAGCGGGCGAGACGGTGCTGGTGCAGGCCGGCACCAGCGGCGTCGGCATCGCCTGCGTGCAGCTCGCGCATCGCGCCGGCGCGACGGTGATCGCCACGTCGTCGAGCGACGACAAGCTCGAGCGGCTCAAGCAGTACGGCATGGACATCGGCGTCAACTACCGGAGCGGCGATTTCGTCGGCGCGGTCCGCAAGGCGACGAACGGCCAGGGCGTCGATCTCGTCGTGGATTCCGTCGGCGGCAAGACGCTCGAAGGCAGCATCATGTGCGTCGGCTACCGCGGCCGCGTGATCACCGTCGGCAACGTCAGCCGCGAGGGGCGGGCGATCGACATCAGCGCGCTGAGCGGCAACAACGCCTCGATTACGGGCGTCTTCTTCGGCCTCGAGACGTTCCGCAGCGCCGCGCGCGTCGTGCCGATGATGGACGGCCTGCTGCGCGACATCGCGAAGGGCGAGCTGAAGGTCGTTGTCGACAAGACGTACCCGCTGAGCGAAGCCGCCGCCGCGCACGCGTACATCGAGTCGCGGGCGGCGCTGGGGCGTGTGGTGTTGGTGCCGTAGGCTGCGACCGGGAGACGAGTCTCCGGCAGTTCCCTGATTTGTCGCGCCCAGCGCCGCACCCTATACTTCGCCCACAGGCGATGACGGAGACGAGTACGCCGCCGGCGCTGCCGAGCGAGTCCGGGCATGGTGCGAGCCGGATGCAGCCGCCACGACGGAAGATCCCTCCTGAGCCGGTCCGCTGAACGCCAACGGCAAGTAAGCGGATCCGGAAGCCCCCGTTAGCAGGGCAGGGCGTGATGGCGTCCGAAGAGCGCTCGCCGTTGGCGAGAACAAGGGTGGTACCGCGGGCACCGATCGATTCGGCCCGTCCCTTCTTAGGGGGCGGGCTTTTGCATTTGCCCGCGAGCACGGTCTCGTCGCACCAACGACCAAAGACCAACGACTAGGAGACCAAGATGAAGCCAGTATCCACCAGACCATCCTTCGTCGAGATGGAGAAGCGCACGCTGGAGTGGTGGCGCGAGCAGCGGATGATGGAGAAGTACCTCCACCGCAACGACGCGTCCGGCCGCCGCTGGTCGTTCATCGACGGACCGATCACGGCGAACAACCCGATGGGTGTACACCACGCGTGGGGGCGCTCGTACAAGGACCTGTACCAGCGCTTCCACACGATGCTTGGCGAGAAGCAGCGCTACCAGAACGGCTTCGACTGCCAGGGACTGTGGATCGAGGTCGAGGTCGAGAAAGAGCACGGCTTCACGTCGAAGAAAGACATCGCCGAGTTCGGTGTCGACAAGTTCGTGCAGGAGTGCAAGGACCGCGTCAACCGCTTCGCCGCGAAGATCACCGAGCAGTCGATCCGCCTCGGCTACTGGATGGACTGGGACAACTCGTACTTCACCAACTCCGACGAGAACAACTACACCATCTGGATGTTCCTCAAGACGTGTTGGGAGAAGGGCTGGGTGTACAAGGGCCACGACACCATGCCCTGGTGCCCGCGCTGCGCCACCGGCCTCTCCGAGCACGAGATCGTCACCGAGGGCTACCGCGAGGTCACGCACACCAGTGTCTACGTGAAGTTGCCGCTGCTCGAACGTCCCGGCGAATCGCTGCTCGTCTGGACGACGACGCCGTGGACGCTGCCCGGCAACGTCGCCGCGGCCGTGCACCCGGAGCTGACGTACCTGAAGGTGCGCGAAGGCAACGAAGTGCTCTACGTCTCGAAGGGCGCCGCGAAGGTCGCGCTGAAGCCGGGCTTCGAAGTGATCGGCGAGGTGACGGGTGCCGGCCTCGTCGGCCTCACGTACCGCGGCCCGTTCGATGAGCTTCCCGTCGCGCAGGGTATCGAGCATCGCGTCATCGCCTGGACCGACGTGTCCGACGAAGAGGGCACGGGCATCGTCCACATCGCGCCGGGCTGCGGCAAGGAGGACTTCGCGCTCAGCAAGGAGCACGGCCTCGCCGTCATCGCGCCCGTCGACGACGAGGGCGTGTACATCGACGGCTTCGGCGCGCTCACCGGCAGCTTCGTGTCCGACGACGCGACGCGCGACGCGATCTTCACGCAGCTCCGCGACAGGCACTTCATGTATCGCACGCAGCAGTATCCGCACCGCTACCCGCACTGCTGGCGCTGCGGCACCGAGCTGATCTTCCGCCTCGTCGACGAGTGGTTCATCAGCATGGACGAGCTGCGCTTCCAGATCGCCGACGTGACGCGGCAGATCCGCTGGATCCCCGACTTCGGCCTGGCGCGCGAGCTGGACTGGCTGAAGAACATGGACGACTGGATGATCTCGAAGAAGCGCTACTACGGCCT
>JBBTPG010000060.1:0-6063 GCA_038066315.1 Chloroflexota bacterium
CACGCACAGGCGCGCATCGCCAGCACGAGCTTCATCGCCTCGAGCGAGCGGGTCTGCGATGTTGCCGGTACAGAGCCTCTGGCGTAGCTCGCGGCGCTTGTAGCGCGTGATTCTTGAGGGCCACGCGTTGAATATTGGCCAACGAGGGCAGACTGCGGTCTGCCCCTACACGGCGCGTTTCGCTATACGAACAGTGGACTCCATCGCGGCGGTGCTTCTCGGCGCTGACTTGCTTACAATGCGGGCGTGATTCACCTCATCCACGGCAAGGACGACTACCAGGTGCGCGGCGCGCTGCAGGCGATTCGCGACGGCCTGAAAACGCCGGACGACATGCTCGAAAGCAACACGACCGTGCTGGACGGCGGCACGACGACGCCGCTCGAACTGCTCTCGCACGCGACGGCGGTGCCGTTCCTCGCGTCGAACCGGCTCGTGATCGTCGAGGGATTGCTCGGCCACCTCGGACAGATCAAAGGCGGCCGGCGGAAGAGGAAGGGCGACGGCGACGACCCGCTGGAGCCGTGGCGCGCCGCGGCGGCGCAGCTCGCCGACAAGGCGACGCTGCCGGAGACGACGACGCTGGTGTTCGTTGAGGGCGACCTCGGCAAGGCGAACGGGGCGTTCACCATCTTCGCCCCGATCGCGCGGACGAAGGAGTTCTCCGCGCTCGACAAGAACGAGCTGGCGAAGTGGGTGCGCGAGGCGGCGAAGTCAGAGAAGGTGCAGATCTCGGACGCGGGGCAGCGCGCGCTGCTGGATGCGCTGGGTCCGGACCTGTGGGCTCTCCAGAACGCGATCGCGAAGCTGGCGGCGTATGCGGACGGTGAGGCGATCGACGAGCAGATGGTGCGGGAGCTGGTGAGCGCCGCCGAGGACCCGAAGGTCTGGGACATCACCGACGCGGCCGTGGCAGGGAACGAACGCAAGGCGCTGACGGCGCTGCAGCGGTCCCTCGTCGATGGAGCGGCGCCGGCGATGCTCTCGGCGATGCTGGCGCGGCAGTACCGCCAGCTCGCGATGGTGAAGGATCTGCGCGAGCGCCGCGCGTCGCAAGACGAGGTCGCGCGCGCGTCCGGTGTGCCGGCGTTCAAGGTCGGCCAGGTGAGCGCGCTGGCCTCGCGGTACACGTGGGCGCAGGTGCGCGCGGCGTACGACCGCCTGCTCGCGGCGGATCTGAGCGTGAAGCGCGGGCTGCAGGACGACGAGTCAGCGCTCCAGTTGCTGGTGCACGAGCTGTGTGCGATGGCCCCGAAGGGCGCGGCGCGTCCGGCGTCCAGCCGGTAGCGTCGAGCGCGCAGATGTACGGTCAGTCATCCGGAAGCATCCGCTGGCCCGAGCGTGCCGCGGCGGACAGGTTACCCGGCATCCATGGAGGCGCGCCGTATTCCGGGGCCGCCCTTACGATATCAAGACGGATGCCGCCTCAGTCGCGGCGGCCTACGGTGGCGAGGACTTTGCCCTGGATCTCGACGTTGTCGGCTTCTGTGAAGATGGGCTTCATGGTGCTGTTGGCGGGCTGGAGGCGGACGCGGTCGCCTTCGCGGTAGAACTTCTTGAGCGTGGCCTCGTTCTCTTTCTTGAGCCACGCCGCCACCATGTCGCCGTCGTCGCACGAGTTGGCCTGCTCGAGGATGACGATGTCGCCGTCGTTCACGAGGGCGTCGATCATCGATGTGCCGCGGACCTTGAGGGCGAAGACGTTTTCGCGGCCGCGCGTCATGTCTTCCGTGGCCTCGAAGACGTTGTCGTAATCGACGTTGTCCGGCGAGGGCACGGGGATGGGCTGGCCGGCGGCGATGGTGCCGATCAGCGGCACGGCGACGGTGCGCGAGCGGCGGCCGCCGGCGCGGTCGAGCACCTCGATGGCGCGCGAGACTTCGCGGTCGCGGCGGATGTAGCCGAGGCGCTCGAGCGCCTTGAGGTTGTAGTCGACGACGGAGGTGGAGCTGACGTCGCAGCCGACCTGGATGTCGCGGATGCTCGGCGGGTAGTCATGCTCATCGATGAACTCGCGCATGAACTTGAGGATGCCCTGCTGCTTGGCGGACAGTCCCTTCATATGGATGCTCCTCCTGTGGCGCCGCAGTTCCGTGCCCGCGGCCGGTACGGATCATAATCCGGCAATCGTATGTTTCAAACGCCTGTTCTAGTCTATGCAATCGTACGGGGACAGGGGATGCTTGTCAAGTGGTCTGCTGGTCGTTGGAGGCCGGCGGTTGTGAGGCTCGAAGAGATGAGTGGCCGTGCCGCGGATCGGCCGGGCCGGCCGCACCGACTCCAACATCATGCGGCGGCCCTCCTGCCATTCGACGGTGCGGCTCACCATCGTGGCGGTGAAGCCGTACATCCGTACGCGGACCGTGTTGGTTGTGCCGGCTCGCATCGGGAGGGAGTCAGGCTCGTAGGACAGCACGGCTGGATCGATGACGGACGCCGTCGCGGGATCCGCGAGGTAGGCGAACGCGGCTTCGGGCAGAGCCTTGATGACGATCGACTCACTGAAGCACATCGGCCCGAGTATCAAGCTGAGAGCCGGTCCTGTCAATTGCAGGATTGCGTCAGCCTTGCGTTGAGCCTCAGATTCCTTGACAGTTAGCTTCGGCCGCTGATACTATCCGGTGTTGTCTCCCGCCTTGGCGGGCGGCACGATGACGCCAGACTCACAAACAGGTCGGACGACCCCAAAGTGACAACGGCCGGCACATAGTGGTCACAGGCCCTGGGGGCGGGGTGGCTACGCCGGACTGGCTCAGCAATAAGGCTGCCGGCCTTTCGTGCGCCCATGACACGGGCGTGCCTGACGCCAACGCCTCGTTTGGTAAGACGTAGCAGAAACGCAGGGTGAATCGTGCCCACGATTAGTCAGCTTGTGCGCAAGGGCCGGAAGAAGGCCACCAAGAAGACGAAGGCGCCCGCGCTTCGGTTCACCTTCAACTCGTTGAAGAACCGGACGGTGCGCGGCAAGGGGTCGCCGCAGAAGCGGGGCGTGTGCACGCAGGTGCGCACGATGACGCCGAAGAAGCCGAACTCGGCGCTGCGCAAGATCGCGCGCGTGCGGCTGACGAACGGTATCGAGGTGACGGCGTACATCCCGGGCGAGGGGCACTCGCTGCAGGAGCACTCGGTGGTGCTGATCCGCGGCGGGCGTGTGAAGGACCTGCCGGGCGTGCGCTACCACATCATCCGCGGCGCGCTGGACGCGCAGGGCGTGGCGAACCGCAAGCGCGGCCGCAGCAAGTACGGGACGCGCAAGACGTAGGGCCGGAGAGTAGAGATGCCGAGACGCGCAAAGATCGTCAAGCGAGAGATTCTGCCGGACGGCAAGTTCGGCAACCGCACGATCACGATGTTCGTGAACAAGATCATGGAGCGCGGCAAGAAGAGCACCGCCGAGCGTATCGTGTACGCGGCGCTGGACCGGGTGGAGGCGCAGACGCGCAAGAACCCGATCGACACGTTCGAGATGGCGCTGCGCAATGCGACGCCGACGATCGAAGTGAAGCCGCGGCGGGTCGGCGGCGCCACGTACCAGGTGCCGGTCGATATCCGCGCGGAGCGGCGCATGGCGCTGGCAATCCGCTGGCTGCTGAAATCGGCGCGGTCGCGCGCCGGGCGCTCGATGGCGGAGCGGCTGGCGGCGGAGCTGATCGACGCGGCGGGCGGACAGGGCGCGACGATCAAGAAGAAGGACGACACGCACCGCATGGCCGAGGCGAACCGCGCCTTCGTGCATTATCGGTGGTAGCGGATAGCACGTTCCGCTTTCGGGCGGACAGGACCGCCGGCGACTGAGGTCTCCGGCGGTGAATCTTGCCAGCGAATGGGGCCCCTCTCCCCAGCCCTCTCCCACAAGGGGAGAGGGAGACCTTACGACGGCGTTGAGGGAGCCAAAACATCGCGCCGGGGGCGCGAACAGGAACCATGGCGAGAACGATACCAATCGAGCGCATCCGGAACATCGGCATCATTGCCCACATCGATGCGGGCAAGACGACCGTGACCGAGCGCATCCTGTACTACACCGGCCGCACCTACAAGATCGGCGAGGTCCACGAGGGCACGGCGGTGATGGACTGGATGGAGCAGGAGCGCGAGCGCGGCATTACGATCACGGCGGCGGCGACGACGGCCGAGTGGAAGAGCCACCAGATCAATATCATCGACACGCCGGGCCACGTGGATTTCACCGTCGAGGTGGAGCGCAGCCTGCGCGTACTCGATGGCGGCGTCGTCGTGTTCGACGCGGTCGCGGGCGTGGAGCCGCAGTCGGAGACGGTGTGGCGGCAGGCCGACAAGTACAGCGTGCCGCGCATCTGCTTCGTCAACAAGATGGACCGCATGGGGGCGAACTTCTGGCGGACGGTAGACATGATCGTCGACCGGCTGGGCGCGAAACCGATCCCGATCCAGATCCCGATGGGCGCAGAGGCGGACTTTGAGGGCGTCATCGACCTGGTAGAGATGAAGGCGTGGACGTTCACGGGCAACCGTGACGACGCGCCGATGGAAGGCCCGATCCCGGCGAAGTTCACCGACGAAGCGGCCAAGTGGCGCGAGAAGATGATCGAGTCCATCGGAGAAGTCGATGAGCAGACGATGATCAGCTTCGTCGAGGGGCACGCGCTGACGACGCACGAGATCATGGCGGCGCTGCGCCGCGTGACGTTGCTGGCGAACCGCTCCGGCGAGGGCGTGACGGCGACGCCGGTGTTGTGCGGCAGCGCGCTGAAGAACAAGGGAGTGCAGATCCTGCTGGACGCCGTGGTGGAATACCTGCCATCGCCGGACGACGTGCCGCCGCTAACTGCCATGAACCCGAAGACGAAAGAAGAAGAACTGCGCAAGCCGGCAGACGAAGAGCCGTTTTCGGCGCTGGCGTTCAAGATCGTCACCGACCCGCACATGGGGCGGCTGGCGTACTTCCGCGTGTACTCGGGCAAGCTCACGGCGGGCTCGAGCGTCTACAACTCGACGCGCGAGAAGACGGAGCGCGTCAGCCGCATCATGCAGATGCACGCGAACCATCGCGAGGACGTCGCCGAAGTGGCCGCGGGCGGCATCGCCGCGATGGGCTTGAAGATCACCACCACGGGTGACACGCTGTGCGACGCGGCGCACCCGATTATCCTCGAATCGATCACCTTCCCGGACCCTGTCATCCACATCGCTGTCGAGCCGAAGACGAAGGACGACCAGGACCGCATGGGCGAGGCGCTGGCCAAGCTGGCGGAAGAGGACCCGAGCTTCCGTATGCGGTACGACCAGGAGACGGGCCAGACGATTATCTCCGGCATGGGCGAGCTGCACCTCGACGTCATCGTCGACCGGATGAAGCGCGAGTTCCGCGTCGAGGCGAACGTCGGCAAGCCCGAGGTGGCGTACAAGGAAGCGATCAAGGCGACGGCGAAGGCGGAGGGCCGCTTCGTGCGGCAGACCGGCGGCCACGGCCAGTTCGGTGTGGCGCGCGTGCAAGTCGAGCCGCTGGAGCGTGGCACGGGCTTCGAGTTCGTCGACAAGGTCGTCGGCGGCGAGGTGCCGAAGCAGTTCATCAAGCCGATCGAAGAAGGCGTGCGCAGCGCGTTGGAGAGCGGCGTGCTGGCGGGCTACCCGGTGATCGACGTGCGGGTCACGCTGCTGGGCGGCGACTACCACGATGTCGACTCGTCGGAGATGGCGTTCAAGACCGCGGGCTCGATGGCCTTCCAGGCGGCGATGGACAAGGCGAGCCCGATGCTGATGGAACCGCTGATGAAGCTGGAGATCAGCACGCCGGAGGAGTACTACGGCGACGTGCTGGGCGACATCAGCGCGCGCCGCGGCCAGATCACCGAGTACGACCAGCGCGGCAACCTGAAGGTGATCCGCGCGCTGGTGCCGCTTGCCGAGACGTTCGGCTACGCGACGGACCTGCGCTCGCTGACCACGGGGCGCGCGAGCTACAGTATGGAGTTCGAACGGTACGAAGAGATCCCAAGAGGGGCGACTGAGAAGATCATGGGCTTGCGTGTGAAGAAGGCAGTGCGCGCCGGCGTGTAGCGCCGTGTCGCGTTGGGGCGCAGC
>JBBTPG010000061.1:0-2842 GCA_038066315.1 Chloroflexota bacterium
GCACATCGACGAATGGCCGGCGAACCACGGCGTTCTGCCCGTGTCGAACAAACCGCACGCTTGCGGCGGGCCTCATGTCCGTGAGCCGTCGTGTGCGCCGGGAATGATGGGGCGGCAGTTGACGTTTTGCGGAGCGGCCGTATGACTGACCGTACCAAACCCGCCCGGCAAATCGCAACCGGCATACGGCCCGTAGGGCGGCAGTCACGGTGATCTGCCGCGAAACCACTCCACCGTCCGCTCCAGCCCGTCGCGCAGCCCCACCTGCGCCCGCCAGCCGGTCGCGGCGGCCAGCTTCTGCGACGACGCATAGTTCGCCGGCACGTCTCCCGCACGCTCGCCCAGATCCTCGATCGGCACGTCGTAGCCCGCGATATCGGTGATCTCATGGACGACGTCGATCATCTTCGAGCCGGTCTCGGACCCGACGTTGAAGTACTGCAAGCCCGAGAGGCCGAGCACGGCGGTGTGCGCACGGGCGAGGTCCTCGACGTAGACGAAGTCGCGCACCTGCTCGCCGCGCCAATACAAAGGGATCGGCCTCTTCGCCAGCACCGCCCTGATGAAGTTGGGGATGGCGTGCGTCTCCGGGTCGTGCAGCTCGTTGGGACCGTACGGGTTGAAGTAGCGCAGGACGATCGCGTCCATCCCGTACAGCGAGTTGTACGTCGCGACGAACGCCTCCGTCGACACCTTCGATGCGCCGTACGGGTTCGACTGCACGCCCAGCGGATCCTCCTCGCGGATCGGCAACCGGCGCGGCGTGCCGTACACCGTCGCGCTCGACGAGAAGACGATCTTGCCGACGTCCGCGCGGTGCATCGCCTCGAGCAGCCGCACCGAGTTGACGACGTTGTTCTCGGCGAAGAGCACCGGCTCCTGCACCGAACGGCCGACCTCGATGAACGCGGCCATATGGATCACGGCGTCGTGGCCGCGCAGCCAGCCGGCCAGCCGCTCTTCGTCGTGCAGGTCGCCCTCAATGAAGCGCGCCTCCGGCGGCACGAGCGTGCGGAAGCCCTTCGAGAGATTGTCGAGGACGGTGACTTCGTGCTGCTCCGTGAGCAGCACGTTGGCCAGCGACGACCCGATGAAGCCGGCGCCGCCGGCGATGAAGACGCGCACTTACTCTTCGAACTTTCGGAAGACCAGGCACGCGTTCTGGCCGCCGAAGCCGAAGCTGTTCTTCAGCACGACCTTCACATCGGCCTGCCGGGCCTTGTTCGGCACGTAGTCCAGGTCGCAGTCGGGGTCCGGGAACTCCTGGTTGATCGTCGGGTGCACCCAGCCGGTGCGGATCGCCTGCACGCACGCGACCGCCTCGATCGCCGCCGATGCGCCCAGCGTGTGGCCGATCAGCGACTTCGTCGCGCTGATCGGGATCTGGTACGCGACCTCGCCGAGCGCGCG
This sequence comes from Chloroflexota bacterium, assembly GCA_038066315.1. GTDB lineage: Bacteria > Chloroflexota > Dehalococcoidia > DSTF01 > JACRBR01 > JANXYW01. Next base: position 1,411 of record JBBTPG010000061.1, read on the forward strand.
TTTTATGGCGACCGTCTCGTACTTGTCGTTCATCTGCGTGGAGGTCGCGTGCGCGTTCACGTGGTCGACGTCCTCCGCCCGCAGGCCCGCATCGGCGAGCGCGAGCGTCATGCACGCCGCCGTCGTCTCGCCGTCCTCGACCGGCACCACGACGTGGTGCGCATCCGACGTGCAGCCGTAGCCCGCCAGCTCCGCAAGGATCGGCGCGCCGCGCTGCTTCGCGTGCTCCAACGCCTCGATGATGAACACGGCCGCGCCTTCCGACGATACGAAGCCGTCGCGCTTCAAGTCGAAGGGGCGGCTTGCGCCCTCCGGCGGGTCGTTGTTCGTCGAGAGCGCCTTCATCACCTGGAACGACGCCAGGCCAAGCTCACAGAGGCCCGCCTCGGAGCCACCGGTGATCATCACGTCGGCGCGGCCGTGGCGGATCATCTCGAGCGCCTCGCCCATCGCGTTGCCGGCGGAAGCGCAGGCGGTGCTGATCGTCGCGTTGTAGCCCTTCGCGCCGTACTGCATCGCCACCTGTGCGGCGGCCATGTTCGGCAGCATCTTCACCATGTAGAACGGGTCCATGCGGCGCGCGCCCTTCTGCGTGATGTCCTTCACGGCCCTGTCGGTGTCCGGGTAGCCGCCCATGCCGTTGCCGAACAGCACGCCGACGCGGTACGGGTCTTCCTTGCTGATATCGAGGCCCGATGTCGCGAACGCCTCGCGCGCGGACGCCAGCGCCAACTGCGAGAAGCGCGCCATGCGCCGCGCCTCCTTGCGGTCGATGTACTCCTCGGGCACGAAGTCCCTGACCTCGCCGGCGATGTGTATGTCATAGCCGGTGGAGTCGACCTGCGTCAGCCATCCAACGCCGGACTTGCCGGCGAGCGCCGCTTCCCAGAACGCATCGACCGTGTGGCCGAGCGGGTTGAGCGTGCCCATGCCGGTGATCACGACGCGCCGCCGTCCGTTGCTGTTGGTGCTTGCCATGCTCTTCCCCGGCGTTTCCGCGCCCGGCCCGCGCCTGGCGGGCCCTCGCCGGCGCCGATCTGCGGATTCGATGCCACGTTGAGCATAGCTGATTGGATCTCGGCAGGGTACGCGCGATGCCCCGAAGTTGCCCGTCGAAATGGTACGTTCGGCTCATGACGCGCACGAGAACGCGACGATGCGGTCGCCGCCGCTCCCGCCGCATGCAACATCGCGGCCAGTATCCCCGCGGTGGAACGCCTCCGTCTTGTGTAGTTCTGTCGAATTCGCGCTAGTTAACGGGCCGCGAAGCGTGGAGCATAGCCGCCCCGGCTGTGCGTCCGGCGATCGTAGAGTCGCCGTAGGAGACAGCCGGGCCGACGCGGTACGACGCCTCGTCCCACGGACTTCCGCCGCGTGCGAAGCCTCTCGGCGAACCGCTACGGTAAAGAAGCGTGAGAAGCACTGCACCTAG
>JBBTPG010000062.1:0-2996 GCA_038066315.1 Chloroflexota bacterium
ACCACCTGAGCTGCCGTGCCTACGATGACATCGCGACCGAACAGAACGAGCGCGAGGTCCATGCGGCGCATCTGATGACAGCTGCCCCGCTCATCGAGCAATGGCTCGACGGCGTGACGGCGGAGGCGTATCTCGTTGAGATGGCTGACGGCAGCCTTGTCGTCAGCAGTGTCCCGCTGCCCTAACCTGGTATGCGCGGAGAGTCGCGGGCGCCGCCGAGCGGCAACAGCGGAGCCCTCGATATCGAGGGCTCCGCGAACTGTCTACCGTGAACTGTCCACTGTGGACTCGGCGCCTAACTCTCGCCCACGCGGTGACACGCCACCATGTGGCCGCCGCCTACGTCGCGCCACTCCGGGATCACCTGGCGGCACTCGTCGATGGCGATCGGGCAGCGGGTGTGGAAGACGCAGCCGGGGGGCGGGCGCAGCGGGCTCGGCACGTCGCCCGTGAGGATGATCCGCTCGCGCGTCTTTTCGACGGCGGGGTCGGGCACCGGCACGGCCGAGAGCAGCGCCTTCGTATACGGATGCAGCGGGTTCTCGTAGAGCTCGTTGCGGTCGGCCAGCTCCATCATCTTGCCCAGGTACATGACGCCGACACGGTCGCTGATGTGGCGCACCACCGAGAGGTCGTGGGCGATGAAGAGGTAGGTAAGGCCGAACTGGTGCTGCAGGTCCTCCATCAGGTTGATGATCTGTGCCTGGATGGACACATCGAGCGCCGAGACCGGCTCGTCGGCGACGATGAAGTCCGGCTCGACGGCGAGTGCGCGGGCGATGCCGATGCGCTGGCGCTGGCCGCCGGAGAATTCGTGCGGGTAGCGATTCGCGTAGTAGGGGTTCAGCCCGACGACGCGCATCAGGTCCTGGATGCGCTCCTTGCGGTTCTTGCCGCCCTTCGCGAGGCCGTGGATCTGCAACGGCTCGCCGATGATCGAGCCGACGGACATGCGCGGGTTCAGCGACGCGTAGGGGTCCTGGAAGATCATCTGCATGCGGCGGCGCATCCGGCGCATCTCGCCGGCGCCCAGTTTGGTGAGCTCAACGCCGCCGAAGTTCACGGAGCCGGCGGTCGGCTTGTAGAGCTGGAGAATCGCGCGGCCGGTCGTCGACTTGCCGCAGCCGGATTCTCCGACGAGGCCGAGCGTCTCGCCCTTCTTCACCTGGAGCGCGATGCCGTCGACCGCCTTTACGTCGGCGATCTTGCGCTGGAAGATCAGCCCCGCGCTGATCGGGAAGTACATCTTGAGGCCCTGGACGTTGACCAGGATGTCCGATGCGGTCTCGACGGTGCCGATGTCCCTTGTCTCGGTTGTCATCAGTTGGCCCCGCTCTCCAGCGCCGCCGAGCCGTTCTTCGCTGCGGCGACAGGCGTCTCGATCGTCGGCATCACCCAGCACGCGGCCTGGTGCCTGTCGCCGGCCGCCGCCAGCGGCGGTATGTCGGTCAGGCACCTGTCGATCTTATAGGCGCAGCGCGGGGCGAACGAGCAGCCCGGCGGCCGGTGCACGAGGTCCGGCGGCACGCCTTCGATCGGGATCAGCCGGTCCTTCTTGTTCTGGTCCAGGCGCGGCACGGACTTCAGCAGGCCGATGGTGTACGGGTGGCGCGGGTTCGCGTACAGCTCGTCCGCAGTCGCGCTCTCGACGATCTTGCCGGCGTACATGACGTTGACGCGGTCGGCGTAGCGGGCGACGACGCCCAGGTTGTGCGTAATGACGACGACGGCGGTCCCCAGTTCCCGGCTGAGGCGCGCCATGATCTCGAGGATCTGCGCCTGGATCGTGACGTCGAGGGCAGTGGTCGGCTCGTCGGCCAGCAGGAGCTTCGGGTTGCACGAAAGCGCCATCGCGATCATCACGCGCTGGCGCATGCCGCCGGAGAACTGGTGCGGGTAGTCGTCGAGGCGGTTGGCGGCCGCCGGGATGCCGACCATCTCCAGCAGCTCCGCGGCACGCTTGCGGGCCGCGGAGTTGTCCATCTTGAGGTGCAGCTCCAACGCTTCGGTGAGCTGGCGGCCGATGGTGAGCACCGGGTTGAGCGAGGTCATCGGCTCCTGGAAGACCATCGCGATGCGGTTGCCACGGATGTGGCGGACTTCCTCCTCGCTCATCTTGAGGATGTCCTGGCCTTCGAAGAAGATCTCGCCGCCGACGATCTTGCCGGGAGGATTCGGGATCAGCCGCAGGATCGAAAGCGCGCTGACGCTCTTGCCGCAGCCGGATTATCCGACAAGGCCCAGCGTCTCGCCCTCTTCCACATCATAAGAAACACCGTCCACCGCGTGGACGATGCCTTCTTCGGTGTTGAACTGCGTCTGCAGGTCGCGCACCTGAAGCAGTGTGCCCATCAAACCTCCCTCAGGTCGGCGGGCGTCGTCACCAGCCGATACAATCGCCGGGACCTCGCGGTTCCCGGCGCGGATGCCCTGTTTGGTTGCTGGTGGGGAAGAGGAGACTCGAACTCCTACGCCTTGCGGCACGTGATCCTAAGTCACGCTCGTCTGCCAATTCCGACACTTCCCCGTGGTCCCCGGCTGCCCTTCTACGCCCGGACACCTGAAGTGTAATGCCGGAAGCCGGCCTCACCACGCAGTGATTCAAGTTATACACCCTCCGGGCGCTAGGAAGCTACCTGTCGGCGCAGGCTGCCCCGGGATAGCCGGAGAGCCGGCCGCATGTAAAGCCGGGCGGCCCAACGCTGCGGCGGGGACGAGCCCCGTGTCACATCGCGCGCAGTTCCTCCAGGGTGTGCCGGTAGGCTTCGGCCTTGTTGGGCGGGATCTCGCCGGGCAGGTGGAGGTAACTGCGGATCTCGATCACGCCATCGACGTGCTTCGTGGCGTTGATGATGCGCTGGATCTGCCGAACATCGTCCAACTGGCCGCGCAGCGTCACGCAGCCCTCGTAGGCGTCGACGTGGATCTCGCCTGCCTTGAGCCCGTCGTCGCCGAGCACCTCCGACCGCACGCGGGCGACCAGCGTCTCGTTATCG
>JBBTPG010000062.1:3096-5213 GCA_038066315.1 Chloroflexota bacterium
CGTTCACGGCGGGGCCTCCTTGCGGGTCTGCAGGCTGATCGTATCGCCGCCGTGCGAGCGGCGGAGACGGCCGAATGGGCGGTTTTGGCCGGGCCAAGTGGCCGTCTATCGCGTTGCCGCCTCGCGGTCACGCCCTTCTGTCGACGGGGCTGATCCGGCACCATACCGCGATGGAGATCGGGATCGTCCTCTTCGTCGTGGCCGTCGTCCTGACCGCGACGACAGCGCAGACCGTCGCCGGATTCGGGTTCGCGCTCGTCGCCGTGCCGTTCTTTGTTGCGGTGCTCGACGTGCGCGACGCCGTGGTCCTGACCACACTGCTCGGGTTGCTGAACAACGCCATCGTCGCCCGGACGGCCTGGCGGCATGTGCCCTGGCGGGCTGTAGGGCCCATGCTGGCGGGCGCGTTTGCCGGCATGCCGCTGGGGCTGGCAGTGCTGCTCTTCGCGCCGGAGGACGCGCTCCGCTTCGGCGTCGGCGTATCGACGCTGGTGATGGCGGCGGCGCTGGCGTCGGGTCTGCGGTTCAGTGACCGGAGCGTCGTGAGCGAACTGGGCGTGGGGTTGATCTCCGGCGTCCTGAACACCAGCACCAGCATGAACGGCCCGCCCGTCGTGCTGTACCTGCAGGGGCGCGAGCATCCGCCCTACGAGTTTCGCGGCGCCCTCGCAGTCTTCTTCTTCGCCTGCGGTGCGGCAACGCTGGCGGCGTTCTTCGCCACGCGCATCGTGACCGGCGAGGCGTTGGCGCTGTCGGCGGCTGGGCTGCCGGCAGTGGCTGCGGGCAGCGTGCTGGGGCACGCGCTCCTCCGCCGGGTCGAGCCCACGCTGTTTCGCCGCCTCGTCTTCGTGCTGCTGGCGGTCTCGGCGCTCTCCGCCGTCGCGTCGTCGCTCGCCCGCCTGGTGGGGTAGTGGGCCGCGCGCGGGTGACGATGGGCCGTGCTCGACACCGTGCTCGATCTGGTTGACAGGCGACCGGCCGCGGGCATATGATACGGGAACGTTTTGAGTTCTGAGCCGCGAGCGATCGCGAGACGAAGCACGGACATGCGACAGACCGGTATCGGCAGCAAGGTCTTCACGGGGCGCCCGGGCGCGCTCGGTGGGGCGTATGTGGGTCGGATGAGTGTGTCCGGCGTGGGGCGAGAACGTTGACGTAGCCGCGCGACACGAGAAGCAGTTCGACCCACTGCAGCGGATGCGCTGAGTGGGTTTTTTTGTTGCCCACGGCGCGGGCACACGTAGCGCCGGCGCGGGCGATGTGGAGAGAAGCGCGATGAGCCAGACAAGCGGAGACTTCGAAGCGTCAGCGATCGTGTCGTGGGCGAGGGCGGCCGCGCGTACGTCGCCGCCGCTTCGGGCGACGGGCGTCGCGAAGTCGTTCGGCGGCGGCTTCGATGCGGCACGGCTGCTGCCGTGGCATCGCAACGGCAAGCGTGAACCACCGCGCCGCGTCGTGGACGACGTGTCGATCGAGATCCGCCGTGGCGAGATCTTCGGCGTGATCGGGGCGAACGGCTCCGGCAAGTCAACGCTGATCCGCATCGTCAGCACACTGCTGCTGCCGGACGCCGGCGAGGTGCGGGTGTTCGGCCTGGACGTCGTGCGCGACGCGATGCAGGTGCGGGCGCTGATCAACCGGGTGTCGGCGGACCCGTCGTTCTTTCGCAACATGACGGCGCTCGAGAACCTGCTGTTCTTCGGCCGCGTGTACGGTCTGACGCCGCGTCAGGTGAAGGACAAGACGCCGGAGATCCTGCGGCGCCTCGGTTTCGAATGGGAACGGGCGCTGGAGCCGATGAGCCATCTCTCGCGCGGGCAGCAGCAGAAGGTCGCGGTGGCACGATCATTCCTGACGTCGCCGGCGCTGATGCTGCTCGACGAGCCGACGACGGGCCTCGACCCGCGCAGCAAGCGCGATGTGCAGGCGTTCATCCGCGAGGTGCAGCGCGACCACGACGCGTCGATCCTGCTGACGACGCACGACATGGAAGAGGCCGAGCTGCTGTGCGGCCGCATCGCCTTCATCTCGGGCGGCCGCATCGTCGCCGAAGGCACGCCGCTGGAGTTGCGGCAGAAGGTGGCTGCGGGACGGCCGGTCGAGCACATCGACATGGA
>JBBTPG010000063.1:0-1301 GCA_038066315.1 Chloroflexota bacterium
GACACGCTACAACTCGACCCCCAGCGCGGCGATCACCGTGTTGATGTCCTTGTCGCCCCGGCCCGACAGCCCGAGCAGGATCACCGCGTCCTTCGGCAGCGTCGGCGCGAACTTCGCGACGTAGGCGATCGCGTGCGACGGCTCCAGCGCCGGGATGATGCCCTCCGTCTCGCTGAGCAGCCGAAAGCCGTCGAGCGCCTCCGTGTCCGTGATGGCGACGTACTGGGCGCGGCCGGTGTCCTTGTAGAAGCTGTGCTCCGGGCCGACGCCGGGATAGTCGAGGCCGGCTGAAATGCTGTGCGCCTCCTGCACCTGCCCGTACTCGTCCTGCAGCAGATAGGACTTCGAGCCGTGCAGCACGCCCGGCCGGCCCTTCGAGAGCGTCGCGGCGTGGCGTGGCGTGTCGATACCCTCGCCCGCCGCCTCGACGCCGATGAACTTCACCGACGCGTCCTCGACGAACGGGTGGAAGAGGCCGATGGCGTTGCTGCCGCCGCCGACGCAGGCGACCAGGTAGTCGGGCAGGCGTCCCTCGGCCTCGAGGATCTGCGCGCGCGCCTCGCGCCCGATCACCGACTGGAACTCGCGCACGAGCCACGGGTACGGGTGCGGGCCGGCGGCGCTGCCGATCAGGTAGTACGTGTCGCGCACGTGCGTCACCCAGCCGCGGATCGCCTCGTTCATCGCGTCCTTGAGGGTGCGCGAGCCGCTCTCGACGACCTCCACCTTCGCGCCGAGCAGCTTCATGCGGAAGACGTTGAGCGACTGGCGCCGCACGTCCTCCGCGCCCATGAACACCGTGCACTCCATGCCGAGCATCGCGCAGACCGTCGCGGTCGCCACGCCGTGCTGGCCGGCGCCGGTCTCGGCGAAGATCTTCTTCTTGCCCATGCGCTTCGCCAGCAGCCCCTGCGCGATGGCGTTGTTGATCTTGTGCGCGCCCGTGTGCGCCAGGTCCTCGCGCTTGAGGTAGATCTTCGCGCCGCCGAGCTTACGCGTGAGGTTCTCGGCGAAGTAGAGCGCCGTCGGCCGCCCGACGTACGTCCGCAGCAGGTGGTCCAGCTCCGCGCGAAACGTCTCGTCGTCGAGCGCCTCCGTGAACGCCGCCGTCAGCTCATTCAGGGCGACCATCAGCGTCTCGGGCACGTAGCGTCCGCCATACGGCCCGAAGTGGCCGAGGGCGTCGGGGAGCGTGTGCTGCGTGGGTGTGGTCATGGTGTAGGCATCCCTTCGAAGGACGTATCGAGCCGGGTGGTGACCAGCCGTAAGGACAGGTCTTCAGACCTGTCCGTCTCTGTTGG
>JBBTPG010000064.1:0-5718 GCA_038066315.1 Chloroflexota bacterium
CGAGTCTCGTCCGCGAGATGATCACGCAGTCGTACGATCTGGTCGTGCGGGGGTTGAGCGCCGCGGAGCGCCGGTCGCTGAGCGCGGGCAAGCCCTCGTCCGCGCTTAGGGGCGGCCGACAATGACGTGGACGAGGTGGGGCTGGCGAAGATCATCGACGACAAGCTGAAGGGCGCGCCTTGAGGCGATCCGCGTTTCGACCATCGCACTCGCGGCGCTTCACGCTATGCGGAGAACGTGTCGCCGAACGCCTCCACATTCCCCTGCGCGATTGAAGCGTGCAGCTGGATCAGCTTCCAGGTGTCATTCTCGCGAATGAACACCGCGCTCCATCTGGGTGAAACCTCGCGCCCGTCCATCAGCGTGATGATGGGACGCGCGAGACCCCAACCCACGTCACCGCTGCGGAACGCCTCGACCTCGGGTACCCGGACCTGCACTTTGCCGCCGACGTTCTCGGCTTCATTCTTCAAGAACCCATATGCCGGCTCGCCCTGGAGCCACTCTTCCGGATCCGTGCCAACGATCCGCAATCTGGCGTGGCGCGAAACGTGCCGATCTCGCCACGACGCATCGCCCGCGGCGGCGGCCTTGAACCAATCGGCGATGACTTCTTCAAGTTCTGGACAGGACTCCACGGCAATACTCCTTTCTCTCGGTTAGCGAGTGCAGGATAGCTCGCCGCGGACATGGCGAGCCGCGCGGGGCCGCCCGGTGTCGAGGGCACACACTAATCGCAGCATTTCTGCACTTCGATCATGGTCACCCCCCGTGCTCTTCCGCGTGAGGGCGAGCGCAGTGGCCCGCCCGGCGCAGGTTCAAGGGTCAAATGGGTCTGGTCTGCTCGCGTGCTGAGGGCCGTTCGGCCTATTTTCTATATAAAAGTGCATTTTAAGTCGGTTTTCGCTTGATACGGAGCAGCCACCGATCTACGATCGAAGGGCGATGAAATCAACACGAGACCTGATGCGCGGCCTGCTCGCCACTCGCGGCGAAGCTACGGTGGGCGATATCTCCCGCGAGTTGGGGCTGAACCAGGCGAACATCCGGCGCCACCTGGAGGTGATGCGGGCGGAGGGTCTGGTTGACGTAACGATACGCCGCCACGAGATCGGGCGGCCATCGTACGTGTACAAGCTCACGGAGCGCGCCGAGGAGATGAGCGCGCACTACCCGCGGCTCGTGGACCGGATGGTGAAGCGCCTCGCGTCGCAGCCGGAGTCGGCGCCGCTGCTGATCCAGCTGTTCGACGGCGTGGCGGAGGACGTGGCGGTGGCGCACCGGCCGCAGGTGACGGGGGCGACGGTCGGCGAGCGCGTCGCCGAGACGAGCAGCGCGCTCACAGAAGAAGGCATCGTCGACCACTGGCGGAAGGACGAGGACGGCTTTCACCTGATGAACACGACGTGTCCGTACCGCAAGGCGGCTGAAGCGTCGGACGCCCCGTGCAATGCGGACCACAAGGTCGTCGAATCGCTGATGGGCGTGCCGGTGGAGCAGATAAGCCGCATCGTCGACGGGCACCACATGTGCGAATACGTGATACGCGACGTCTCGCGCGGCGTCGAGGTCGAGTCGAGGTAATCACCGCGAGCCCTGCGGCGCGCGCGAGAACAGGCGATGCCCGGCGGGCATGGAGAGAAGGGGACGGATGGCGGACGACGTACTGTTGAAGATCAGCGGCCTCAAGGTCGCGGTCGACGGGAAGCAGATCCTGAACGGCGTGGACCTGACGGTGCATCGCGGCGAAGTGCACGCGATCATGGGGCCGAACGGTTCGGGCAAGAGCACGCTCGCGAATGCGCTGATGGGGCACCCGCGCTACGAGATCACGGAAGGCACGGTGCTGTTCAAGGGCGAGAACATCCTGGGGCTGGCGCCGGACAAGCGCGCGCAGGCGGGCATGTTCCTGGCGTTCCAGTACCCGACGAGCATCCCGGGCGTGACGATGGTGAACTTCCTGCGCCAGGCGATGAAGGCGGTGCGCGGGCAGGACGTGCCGGTGCGCGAGTTCCGCGAGAAGCTGCTGGCGACGATGAAGCTGCTGAAGATGGACGAGCAGTTCGCGCGCCGGTACGTGAACGAGGGCTTCTCCGGCGGCGAGAAGAAGCGCGCCGAGATCCTGCAGATGGGCATCCTCGACCCGGACCTGGCGATCATGGACGAGACCGACTCGGGCCTCGACATCGACGCGCTGCGCACCGTCGCCGAGGGGATCAACGCGCTGACATCGCCGAAGCTGGGCATCGTGCTGATCACGCATTACCAGCGGCTGTTGAACTACATCACGCCGCAGTTCGTCCACATCCTGTACCAGGGGCGGATCATCCAGTCCGGCGGCGCCGAGCTGGCGCTGCAGCTCGAAGAGCAGGGATACGACCCGGTCATCGCGCAGTTCGGGCCGGTGCTGGCGGGTACCGCCGGGGAGAGGGCGTAGGCCATGGTTGCCAAAGTTACACCTGAGGTCGCGAAGCAGGACGGCTACAAGTTCGGGTTCAACGACAACGACAACGCCATCTATTCGTATCGCACCGAGAAGGGGCTGAGCGAGGACGTCGTGCGCGAGATCTCGCGCGTGAAGAACGAGCCGCAGTGGATGACGGACTTCCGCATCAAGTCGTATCACCACTTCCTGGAGAAGCCGATGCCGACGGGCTTCTGGGGCGGCAGCATCCAGAACTACGAGTTGGACTTCAACGACATCTACTACTACGCGCGCGCGTCCGACCGCCCCGAGGCGGACTGGTCCGACGTGCCGGAGTACATCAAGGACACGTTCGACAAGCTGGGCATCCCGGAGGCGGAGAAGAAGTCGCTGATCGCCGGCGTCGGCGCGCAGTACGACTCCGAGGTGGTGTACCACAGCATCCGCGAGGACCTCGAGAAGCTCGGCGTCATCTTCACCGACACGGACAGCGCGGTGCGCGACTATCCCGAAATGTTCCGGAAGTACTTCGGCACGATCGTGCCGCCGGCGGACAACAAGTTCGCGGCGCTCAACAGCGCGGTCTGGTCGGGCGGCAGCTTCGTGTACGTGCCGGCGGGCGTGAAGGTCGATATCCCGCTGCAGGCGTACTTCCGCATCAACAAAGAGAACATGGGCCAGTTCGAGCGGACGCTGATCATCGCCGAGGAGGGCAGCTACGTCCACTACGTCGAGGGCTGCACGGCGCCGACGTACTCGACCGACTCGCTGCACAGCGCCGTCGTCGAGATCATCGTCAAGAAGAACGCGCGCGTGCGCTACACGACGATCCAGAACTGGTCGACGAACGTCTACAACCTCGTAACGAAGCGCGCGGCGGCGTACGAGAACGCCGTGATGGAGTGGGTCGACGGGAACCTGGGCTCGCGGCTGACGATGAAGTACCCGAGCGTGTACCTGATGGAGCCGGGCGCGCACGGCGAGATCCTCTCGCTGGCGATGGCGGGCGACGGCCAGCACCAGGATGCGGGCGCGAAGATCGTACACGTGGCGCCGGACACGACGTCGACGATCATCTCGAAGTCGGTATCGAAGGGCAGCGGGCGGACGAGCTATCGCGGCGCGCTGAAGGTGTACCAGGGTGCGAAACGCTCGAAGGCGACGGTGCGCTGCGACGCGCTGCTGCTCGACGAGCAGTCGCGGTCGGACACGTACCCGCTGATGGAGATCGAGGAGGAGCAGGTGAACATCGGCCACGAGGCCTCGGTCTCGAAGGTCGGCGAGGACCAGCTCTTCTACCTGCAGAGCCGCGGGTTGAGCGAGGTCGATGCGACGAAGATGATCGTCAACGGCTTCGTGGAGCCGATTGTGAAGGAACTGCCGATGGAGTACGCGGTCGAGCTGAACCGGCTGATCGAGCTCCAGATGGAAGGCGCGGTGGGGTAGTTCATTTCTACCGTCGTAGCGGGGGCTTTTCAGCCCGCGCGGACGCCGTGCCAGCTCAAACGTGTAGGGGCGCAGCCTGCTGCGCCCGGAGATGCTGATGACACAGACGATTACGACCTCCGGACTCCCGGCCGTCACCGAGGCGGATGTTGAGGAGCTGATTGCGCGCGGCGGCGAGCCGCAGTGGCTTGCCGAGCGGCGGCGCACGGCGTGGCGCACGTACGCGGCGATGGACCTGCCCGACCCGGTCGACGAGGAGTGGCGCCGCACCGACGTGCGGGCGATGCGCTTCGATGGCGTGCGACTGGCGGCGTCAGCCACGCCCGCAGCCGGTGATGCCGCTGAGGGCGACGGATCGCTCGCGGGGCACATCGTGCAGCGCGATGCGGATGTGGTATCGGTGCGGCTCGATGACGCGCTCGCGGCGCGAGGCGTGATCCTGTGCGATCTGCTCACCGCTGCGCGCGAGCACGAGGATCTGCTGAAGCGCTATCTGTCAGATGCTGTGAAGCCCGCCGAGTGGAAGTTTGTGGCGCTGAATGCGGCGCTGTGGTCCGGCGGCTGCTTCCTGTACGTGCCGAAGGGCGTCGAGATTGCGCTGCCGGTGCAGCTATCGACGAGCGTGTCGGCCGGCGGGCTGGCGGCATTCCCGCACACGATCATCGTTGCTGAGCCACAGAGCAAGGTAACGTTCATCGACGAGACGCAGTCGCCTGACGTTGCGGCGCCGGCGTTCGTCGGCGGCGCCGTCGAGATCTACGCCGGCGACGGGGCGAAGGTCGAGTACTACTCGATCAACCGCTGGGGCCAGAGCGTCTATAACTTCAACACGGTGCGTGCGATCGCCGGGCGCGACGCCGAGTTCCTCGGCATGGCGGCGGGCATCGGCGGCAAGATGACGAAGATGCGCATCGACACGGAGATGGCGCAGGCGGGCGCGCAGGTGAAGCTGCTGGGCGTGACGTTCGGCGGCGGCGAGCAGCACTTCGACTACAACACGCTGCAGGACCACGTCGGCCAGCACACCATCAGCGACCTGCAGTTCAAGTCGGCGCTGACCGACAGCGCGTCGCTGGTGTGGTACGGCATCACGCGCATCAACCACACAGCAGGCGGCAGCGAGGCGAACCAGACGTCGCGCAACCTGCTGCTGAGCGAGCACGCGAAGGCGGCGCCGATCCCGATCCTCGAGATCAAGGCGCACGACGTGTCGAAGTGCAGCCACGGCGCGACGGTTGGCCCGGTCGACGAGAACGAGCTGTTCTACCTGCAGGCGCGCGCGATCCCGCGCGACGTAGCGGAGCGGATGCTTGTCGAAGGGTTCTTTGCCAGCGTCGCAGACCGCATCCCCAGCGCGCCGGTGCGCGCGCGGGTGATGGACGCGGTGCTGGCGAAGGCCGGCGGCGGTGCGGGGACGCTGACGTTCGACGAGGTGTTGAGCGCGAAGTAGGAAACGGGAGCCGGGAAGCGGGATCGCCGCGATGCCCGGGCCGAAGCTGGATGCCTGAGGTTGGACGTTGGAATCGAAGGAACTGTCGATGGGGCTGCAAGTAGTGGCGAAGGTCAGCGGCACACCGCCGGGAACGATCCGCGTGCACGAGGTTGGCGGTGTGCGGATCGCGCTGTGCAACGTCAACGGGCGCTTCTACGCGATCGACGACGTGTGTACGCACGACGGCGGCCCGCTCGATCAGGGCGAGCTGCAGGATAATTTCGTCGAGTGCCCGCGGCACGGCGCGAAGTTCGATGTGACGACGGGCCGCGCGGTGGTGCTGCCGGCGGTGCGCCCCGTGAAGACGTATCGCGTCGAGGTCGATGGCGACGATGTGAAGGTGGAGGTGGGGTAG
>JBBTPG010000064.1:5818-7506 GCA_038066315.1 Chloroflexota bacterium
GTGTACCTCGATAACGCCGCGACGACGCAGAAGCCGCGGCAGGTGATCGACGCGCTGGTGCACTACTACGAGCACTACAACGCGAACATCCACCGCGGCCTGCACACGCTGGCCGAGGAGGCGACGCTGGCATACGAGGCGGCGCGCCAGAAGGCCGGCCGCTTCATCAACGCCGAGCACCCGGGCGAAGAGATCATCTTCACGCGCAACACGACGGAGTCGATCAACCTCGTCGCGAACGCGTGGGGGCGCAAGTTCCTGAAACCCGGCGACGAGATCGTCTTCACGGCGATGGAGCATCACAGCAACCTGATCCCGTGGCAGATGATCGCGCAGGCAACAGGCGCCACGCTGCGGTACATCGAGATCGACGACGACGGGAAGCTGATCTGGGACGACGTGCTGGCGAAGATCGGCGAGCGCACGAAGATCGTCGCGATCACGCAGATGTCGAACGTGCTGGGCACGATCAATCCGATCAAGGAGATCGCCGGGATCGCGCATCGCTACGGCGCGGTCGTGCTCGTTGATGGCGCGCAGAGCGTGCCGCACATGCCGGTCGACGTGCGCGACCTGGACTGCGACTTCCTGGCGTTCTCGTCGCACAAGATGCTGGGGCCGACGGGCGTCGGCGTGCTGTACGGCAAGCGAGACCTGCTGAACGCGATGGACCCGTACATGGGCGGCGGCGAGATGATCCTGCGCGTCACGTACGAGTCGAGCACGTACGCGGCGCTGCCGAACAAGTTCGAGGCGGGCACGCCGAACATCGCCGGCGTCATCGCCTTCGGCGCGGCGATCGATTACCTCGAAGGCATCGGCATGGACGCGGTGCGCGCGCACGAGATGGCGATCACGCAGTACGCGATCGATGCGCTGCAGGCGGTCGAGGGAGTCACGGTCTTCGGGCCGAAGGACGCGCGCGAGAAGGGCGGCGCCGTCGCATTCAACTACGGAGAGGTACACCCGCACGACCTGAGCCAGGTGCTGGACCAGCAGGGCATCGCGATACGCGCGGGCCACCACTGCGCGCAGCCGTTGATGCGGCGGCTGGGCTGCGTGGCGACGGCACGGGCGAGCTTCTACATCTACAACCGGGAAGACGAAGTGGACGCGTTGGTCGATGGGCTGGGCGCGGCGGACAGGATATTCGGGCGTGCCACAGCGAGAGCTTGAGCTGGACGAGCTGTACCGCGAGATCATCCTCGACCACTACAAGAGCCCGCGCCACCATGGGCCGCTGGCGCACGCCGACGTCGTCGCCGAGGGCTACAACCCGGTGTGCGGGGACGAGGTCGAGATGCAACTGAACTTCGCCGGCGACACGCTGACGGAAATCGGCGTGATCGGGCGGGGATGCGCGATCAGCCAGGCGTCGGGATCGATGATGTCGGAGTTGGTGCAGGGCAAAGACATCGCGGAGATCCGGCACCTGAGCGACGAATTCAAGCAGATGATGACCGAGCCGGACGGCACGGTGCCGGAAGATCTGGGCGACCTCGAGGCGCTGCAGGGTGTCGCGAAGTTCGCGGCGCGCGTGAAGTGCGCGACGCTGGCGTGGCACACGCTGGCGGACGGCATCGCGCAGCACGAGAAGGGCGACGGCGTCGTGCGGAGGGAAGAATCGTGATCCCGGTGAAGCGTCTGAACCACGCGGTGTTGTACGTGCGCGACCTGGACCGGGCGGT
>JBBTPG010000065.1:0-1853 GCA_038066315.1 Chloroflexota bacterium
CGGCCGTGCCACACGCTTCGCGTCGCGTAACTAACGATTACTCGGACGCACTACACTAGGATCGCCGTTCGTACTCACGGGATGATGTGGAGGTCAAGGATGACGGGTACACGACGCTTCCTGCGCTTGGCGATGTTCTTGATGTTCTTGACGTTCACGCTGATCGGCGTGGTACCGCGCGGCAGCGTGTTGCGGGCGCAACCCGCGACGGCGGCGTGCAACAAGGTCGCCGTGCCGGAGACGCTGCAGTCGCTCATCGACGGCGCGGCGGCGGGCGACGTGATCTGCATGGCGCCGGGGGTGTATCGCGGGCCGGTGCTGTTCCAGAACAAGCGCGGGGTGACGCTGCGCGGCTCGGGCACGCACGTGAGCATCGTCGCGGGCGGCGACAAGGACTCGCTGCTGGTGTTCGAGAGCAGCGACCTGACGTTCGAGGACTTCACGCTGTACTACGGGCACCCGTCGAACGCGTACATCAGCCACAGCGAGAACGTCGTCTTCAATCGGATGGACGTCGGTGGCGGCGGTCTCGGCATCCACTACGACACCAACAGCATCGGCGTCATCAACGACTCGTTCGTGTACGCGATGGACGGCGACGGCATCCTCATCCGCCGCGGGTCGAACGCGAACGTGCAGCGCAACTGGGTGTTCAAGAACGGCGGCGTCGGCGTGTCGACGGTCGGCGAGACGGCGAACACCGCGATCACGCGCAACATCATCTCCGACAACGAGGGGCCGGGCGTGTTCGCGGGGCAGACGCCGTGCGCGCTGCTGCCGCCGGGCTTCGTCGAGGTGCCGGAGTGCTATCTCGTCAACCTGCGGGCGTTCGTCGGCTCGGCGAACATCATCCTCGACACCAACGTGATCCAGTCGAGCAACAGCACGGGGATCGTGATGTTTCCGGGGACGCACGGCACGTTCCGCAACAACCGCATCTGGCGGAACCACCTGAGCGGGCTGTTCGTGTGGGGCGCGCAGATCTCTTCGGACAACGACGAGTTCAACGCGAACGACGAGCACGCGATCGAGTTCCGTGCGTACCCGGACCCGCTGAAGTACGGGCAGGTGGGCCGCGAGTTCCCGGTGCGCGCGGTCGGCACGATCAACGGCGCGGACATCCACGATACGGTCGTGCTGCCGGAGACGCGCACGCTGGGCGGCGGCGTGCTGGCGCAGGGCGCGAACCTCGACGTGTCGAATTCGCGCATCTACCGCAACCGGGGCATCGGCGTTTCGTACGTGAACACGTCGCTGGGCGCGATCTCACGCAACGAGATACACGACAATCGAGGCTCGGCGATCTGCATCTTCAAGGCGGGCAAGGTGACCGCGAACGGCAACAGCATCCGCGACAACAGCGTCGATGACGTCGGCGTCTGCGACGAGACGACGCCGTAGGAGGCCGGAGTTTGTAGTTTGTAGTTTGTAGTTCGTAGTCCGGCGTCTTGATGGGCGGAGTGATTTTTGATGCGGATCAAGCGAATCCACCACCTGACGATCGCGGTGCGCGACCTCGAGGGCGCACGGCTGACGTTCGAGCAGTTGTTCGGCGTGCAGGGCGAGCGCACCGCCGATGTGCCGGCGTTCGGCATCCGCTCGATCGATGTGCCGATGGGCGACGACGTGCTGCAGCTCGCGTCGCCGATAGCCGGCGACAACCCCGTGATGCGCTTCCTGGAACGCAAGGGCGAGGGCTTCTACAACCTGGCGCTGGAGATCGAAGACCTGGACGAGACGGTGCGCGAGCTGGCGTCGCAGGGGGTGCGCGTGAGCGAGCCGATCGAGCTGGAGCCGGGCGTGCGGTCGGCGTTCGTGACGATGGCGGCGACGCACGGGCTGAGCGTGCAGCT
>JBBTPG010000066.1:0-3595 GCA_038066315.1 Chloroflexota bacterium
CGCGTCGGCGAGCACCTGCACCTCGACGTGGCGGCCGCCCACGACGGCGCGCTCGATGAGCAGCCGGCCGTCGCCGAACGCCGACTCGGCCTCGCGCCTCGCGCCCGCGAGCGCCGCCGGCAGTTCGCCGCTCGACGGCACGAGCCGCATGCCGCGGCCGCCGCCGCCGGCCGCCGCCTTCACCATCAGCGGGAAGCCTACCGCGGCTGCCGCCTCGATCAGCGCGCCCTCGTCCGGCGTCGCGGCGTCGAAGCCGGGCAAGACGGGCACGCCGTGCTCGGCCGCCAGCCGCCGCGCTACGGACTTGTCACCGAGCAGGCGCATGGCCGCGGCAGACGGGCCAACGAAGACGATGCCGGCCGCCGCGCACGCCTCCGCCAGCGCCGGATTTTCCGAGAGGAAGCCGTAGCCGGGATGGACGGCATCGGCGCCCGCGCGGCGCGCCGCGTCGACCACCGCGCTGATGTCCAGGTAGCTCGCCGACGCACGCGCCGGCCCGATGCGCAGCGCTTCGTCCGCGCACCGCACGTGCAGCGCATCCCGGTCCGCATCGGAGTACACGGCGACGGTGGCGATCCCCAGCCGCGTACACGTCCTCATGATGCGCAGCGCGATCTCGCCGCGATTGGCGACGAGCACCTTCCTAAACATCGCGCGGCACCACCCGGCGCGCGGCGCGCTTGGGACGGCGGAGGGTGACGGTATCGACGGGGCCGCTGCGGGTGTGTTCGACGCAGTGTGTGGCGCTCATGCTACATGCGGAACACGCCGAACCGCGTCGGCGGGACCGGCGCGTTCAGCGACGCACTGATGCCGAGCGCGAGCACGGCGCGCGTGTCGAGCGGGTCGATGATGCCGTCGTCCCAGAGGCGCGCGCTGCTGTAGTAGGCGCTCCCCTCGGCTTCGTATTTCTCGATCGTGGGCCGCATGAACGCTTCCTGCTCGTCCGGCGTCATGTCGCCGCCGCGCGAGCGCAGGTTGTCGAGCCGCACCGTCAGCAGCACGCTCGCCGCCTGCTGCCCGCCCATGACCGAGATCTTCGCGTTCGGCCACATCCAGAGAAAGCGCGGATCGTAGGCCCGCCCGCACATCGCGTAGTTGCCAGCGCCGAAGGAGCCTCCGATCACGACGGTGAACTTCGGTACGTTGGCGTTCGCCACGGCCATCACCATCTTCGCGCCGTGCTTAGCGATGCCCTCTGCTTCGTACCGCTGCCCCACCATGAAGCCGGTGATGTTCTGCAGGAACAGGAGCGGATAGCGCCGCGCGGCGCACAGCTCGATGAAGTGCGCGCCCTTCTGCGCGCTCTCCGAGAACAGGATGCCGTTGTTGGCGATGATCCCGGCCGGATAGCCCATCACGCGCGCGAAGCCGCAGACCAGCGTCGAGCCGTAATCTGCCTTGAACTCGTGGAAGCGGCTGCCGTCGACGATGCGGGCGATCACCTCGCGCACCTCCATGCCCCGCCTCGGGTCCGACGGCACGAGGCCGTACAGGTCCGCCGGGTCGTACAGCGGCGGTTCGGGCTCCAGCACCGGCCAGGGCGTCTGCTTCCGGTCGGGCAGCGATGCGACGATGCTCCGAACGATGGCGAGCGCGTGCTCGTCGTCAATCGCCCGGTGGTCGGCGACGCCCGAGCGCTCCGTGTGGACGCGCGCGCCGCCCAGATCCTCCGCGGACACCTCCTCGCCCGTCGCCGCCTTCACGAGAGGCGGCCCGCCGAGGAAGATCGTCCCGGTGCCCTCGACGATCACCGTCTCGTCGCTCATCGCCGGCACGTAGGCGCCGCCCGCCGTGCACGATCCCATCACAGCGGCGATCTGCGTGATGCCTTTCGCCGACATCCGCGCCTGGTTGTAGAAGATGCGCCCGAAGTGCTCGCGGTCCGGGAACACCTCGTCCTGCCGCGGCAAGAACGCGCCGCCTGAGTCGACGAGATAGATGCACGGGAGATGATTCTTCTCGGCGATCTCCTGCGCCCGCAGGTGCTTCTTCACCGTCAACGGGTAGTACGTGCCGCCCTTGACCGTGGCGTCGTTCGCGACGATGACCACCTCGCGCCCGCACACCCGCCCGACGCCGGTGACGATGCCCGCCGACGGCGCATCGCCGTCGTACATGTCCCATGCCGCGAGCGGGCTCAGCTCCAGAAACGCTGCCGCGGGGTCGATCAGGCGCTCGATGCGCTCGCGCGCGGTGAGCTTGCCGCGCGAGCGGTGCCGCTCGGCGCTCTCGGCGCCGCCGCCCTCATATACCAGCGCTTCGCGCCGCCGCAACTCCGCGACCGCGGCTTCCATCTGGCGGCGATTGGCATCGAACTCAGGGCTGCCGGGATCCAGCGACGAGGGGAGGACGGGGACGGCATCGGAGAAGCCGGGGGAGTCTGGGCTGGCCAACGCTGCCTCCATCCTGAGTGTCGCCGCAATTGTAGCGGGTTCCGCGCGCGCTTCCGTACGTATGGCGTGCCCCTTGCCCGGCGGCGCGTGCGCGCGTATACCGGGTGCATGACCGCTGATATTCTGCTGACCGACGAGCACCGCTTGCTGCGCGATACGGTGCTCGCGTTCGCGCGCCGCGAACTCGCACCCATCGCCGACGAGATCGACCGCACGGACGCGTTTCCGCCGGATCTGTTCCGCCGCCTGGGCGACCTGGGCGTGCTCGGTGTCACCGTCCCCAGGGAGTACGGCGGCGCCGGCGCCGACCTCTTGTCGGGCGTGCTCATCATCGAGCAGCTGGCGCGCGTGTCGGCATCGGTCGCGCTGTCGTACGGCGCGCACGCCAACCTGTGCGTCCACAACCTCTACACCAACGGCACCGAGGAGCAGCGCCGCACCTACCTGCCGGGCCTCTGCTCCGGCGAGCTCGTCGGCGCGCTCGCCATCACCGAGCCGAATGCCGGCTCCGATGCGGTGGGCATCAGCACAACCGCGGTCGCCGACGGCGACGACTTCGTGCTGAACGGGACGAAGATGTTCATCACGAACGGCACGATCGCCGACGTCTTCGTGCTCTACGCCAAGACCAGCCCGGAACAGGGCTCCCACGGGATCACGACGTTCATCATCGAAAAGGGTTTCCCCGGCTTTTCCGTGTCACGCAAGCTCGACAAGTTCGGCCACCGCGGCTCCCCGACGGCGGAACTGCGGCTCGATGACTGCCGGGTGCCGCGCGGCAACGTCATCGGTAAGGTCGATGACGGCGTCGGCATTATGATGCGCGGGCTGGATTGCGAGCGCGTGTTCATGGCCGGCGAGCCGATCGGCATCGCCGAAGAGGCGTTGGCGCTAGCGATCAACTACGCCCGTCAGCGGGAGCAGTTCGGGCAGCCCATCGGCAGCTTCCAGCTAATCCAGGCAAAGCTGGCGGACATGTACACGCAACTCGAAGCGGCACGGGCGCTCGTGTACCAGACGGCGCTGCAGGCGGAGCGCAGCCCCGCGAGCAAGGAGGCCGCTGCGGCGATCCTCTTCGCCGGTGAGATGGCGACGCGCACCGCACTGGACGCGATGCAGATCCACGGCGGCTACGGCTACCTGAACGACCTGCCGCTCGGGCGCCTGGTGCGCGACGCCAAGCTGCTGGAGATCGGCGC
>JBBTPG010000067.1:0-3202 GCA_038066315.1 Chloroflexota bacterium
GAGGTTAGAGGTTAGAGGTTAGAGGTTAGAGGTTAGAGGTTAGAGGTTAGAGGTTGGACGCCGCCGAACTCAAGACCCGCGCCCGCGCCGCCATCGATGCGCACGCCGCCGAGCTGATCGCGCTCAGCCATCGCATCCACGCCTGCCCCGAGATCGCGTACCAGGAGGTGCAGGCGTCCGGATGGCTCACCGATGCGCTCCGCCGGCAGGGCTTCGACGTCACGCCCGGCATCGCCGGCCTGCCGACGGCGTTTCGCGCCGTCGCCGGCAGCGGACACCCCGCCGTCGCCATCCTCGCCGAGTACGACGCGCTGCCGGGCATCGGCCACGGCTGCGGGCACAACATCATCGCCACGGCCGCGCTCGGCGCCGGCATCGGCGTCCGCGCCGTCATCGATCAGCTCGAAGGCTCCGTCCAGGTGATCGGCACGCCCGCCGAGGAGGTGTACGGCGGCAAAGTCGCGATGATCCGCGAGGGCGCGTTCGACGGCCTCGACGCCGCGATCATGACCCACCCCGGCACGCAGGACACCGTCATCGCCAGGGCGCTCGCCTGCGCCGAGCTCACCGTCGAGTACCACGGCCGCGAGGCGCACGCCGCGGCGCAGCCGGAGCGCGGCATCAACGCCCTCGAAGCGATGATCATCGCCTTCAACAGCATCAACTCGATGCGCCAGCACATCCGCGGCACCGCGCGCGTCCACGGCGTCATCACCGATGGCGGCGAAGCGCCGAACATCGTCCCCGGCCACAGCGCCGCCAGCTTCCTCGTCCGCGCCGAGGACGATGCGTATCTCGAAGAGCTGAAGCGGCGCGTCATCGCCTGCTTCGAGGCCGGCGCGACGGCTACCGGCGCCACGCTGGAGCTGCGCTGGAATCCGAACCAGTACGCCGCGATGAACACGAACATGGCGATGGCGTCTGCCCACCGCAAGAATCTCGCCGCCGTCGGCCGCACGCTGCCCGAGACCGAGACGCCGCGCCCGATGGGCAGCACCGACATGGGCAACGTCAGCAAGGTCGTCCCCGGCATCCACCCCGGCATCGCCATTGCGCCGCCCGACGTCAACAGCCACTCGCCAGCGTTCGCCGAATACGCCGCGTCGCCCTCCGGCGACAAGGCCGTGATCGACGGCGCGAAGGCGCTCGCCATGACCGCGATCGACATCCTCACCGACGCTGATCTCCGCGCCGCCATGCGCGCCGACTTCGAGCGCTCGCGGCAGACGGCCGCATCGCCATGAGCCCGCTCGACGAGTACGCCGACGAAGAGCTCGCCGCGCTCTACGATCTCCAGTACGCCGGCTGGACCGACGACCTGCCGCTCTACGAGAGCTTCGCGCAACGCGGCGAGCTGCCCTCGCTCGAACTCATGGTCGGCACCGGCCGCGTCGCGCTGCACCTCGCGCGCAACGGCCACCGCGTCGTCGGCATCGACAACTCGCTGTCCATGCTGGCGCGCCTCGAAGCCCAGCTTGACCGCGAGACCGCGCAGCGCATCCGTCTCGTCGAGGCCGACGTCCGCGACTTCGACCTCGGCGGCGAGAAGTTCGACCTCATCTACTGCGCGCTCTGCTCGCTCGAGCTGCTGCACGCGCCCGCCGACCAGGCCGCCACGCTCCGCTGCGTCGCGAAGCACCTCGCGCCCGGCGGCGTCTTCGTCGCCGAGCTCCGCTCCCTCACCGCCATCGACTGGAGCCAGGAGCCGTCCGCGCTCCGTCACGAATGGACGCGCACCGACCCGGCCACCGGCGAGCGTATCACGAAGCTCCACTCCGCTACCTCGTCCCGCGCCCGCCAGACGACGCTCGATACGCTGATCTTCGACCGCCTCGCGAACGACGGCGCGGTCCGCCGCCGCGTCCTCGACGTCGCCCTCCGCGCCTATGGCCGCTACGAGTTCGAGCTGCTGCTGAAGGAAGCCGGCCTCCGCATCGCCAACATCTACGGTGCCGCGGACCTCTCGCCCTACGACGACAGCAGCGATACGCTATTCGTCGTGGCCGAGCTGGCACAACCGCATCGATAATCCGGACAACGGAGCGCGCGCCGCGGCGTGCGCGGGGGCACACGCCGAACCGTGCCCGCCTGGGAGAACACGGCGTGCTCATTGCACTCGACGCCATGGGTGGCGACCACGCACCGGCCGAGATCATCGCCGGTGCTCTTCTTGCCCGCGTCGAGCTCGGCGTCGATATCGCCCTCGTCGGGCCGAAGGACCTGCTCGAAGGCGAGCTCGCGCGCCAGGGCGAGACCGCGGCCGCGTTCGAGATCATCCACGCCAGCGAAGCGATCGGCATGGACGAACACCCCGCCCAGGCCGTCCGCACCAAGCGCGACGCCTCGATCAACGTCGCCATGAGCATGGTGAAGCGCGGCGTCGCCGGCGCCTTCGTCTCCGCCGGCAACACCGGCGCCGTCATGGCGTCGGCGCTGATGACGCTCGGACGCATCCAGGGCATCGAGCGCCCCGCACTTGGCACCGTCGCGCCGTACAGCGAGGCCGGCGTCCTCGTGCTCGATGTCGGCGCCAACGCCGACGTGAAGCCGAACTACCTCGTCCAGTTCGCTCAGATGGGCTCCGCCTACGCCGAGCGCGTCCTTGGCATCGCGAATCCGCGCGTCGCCCTGCTCAACATCGGCGGCGAGGACACGAAGGGCAGCGAGCTCGTGCAGGAAGTCTACGGCCGCCTCGGCAAGGCCGGCGTCAACTTCGTCGGCAACATCGAGGGCGGCGAGGTCCACCACGGCAAAGCCGACGTCATCGTCACCGACGGCTTCACCGGCAACGTCGCCGTCAAGGTCACCGAGGGCGTCGCCGACTTCCTGTTCCGCGAGCTGCGCACCGCCTTCACGTCGAAGCTGCAGTACAAGCTCGCCGCGATGGTGCTGCGCCCCGGCCTGCTCAAGCTGCGCGACCGCATGGACCCCGGCACCTACGGCGGCGTCCCCCTGCTCGGCGTCAACGGCGTCGTCATGATCGCCCACGGCAACTCCGACGCCCGCGCCATCAAGAACGCCATCCGCTTCGCCCACGACGCCGCCTCCTCCGGCATGCTCGACAGCATCCGCGCCCACCTCCAGTACAAGGCGTAGCCGGCCAGCCGTTGGCCGTTGGCCGTTGGCTGTTGGCTGTTGAATGTTAGTCAGCGGGGTCAGCAGGTCAGCCGCGCGCCGGGCGGCCACACGGGGCCGCCCCTAC
>JBBTPG010000067.1:3302-4853 GCA_038066315.1 Chloroflexota bacterium
GCGCCGATCTCCTCCCACGTGTAGCCCAGGTCGAGCAGGATCTCCTCCGTGTGCTGCCCCAGCTCCGGCGCTGCCGCCGACGCCACCGCCGGCGTCTCGCTGAACTTCCACGGGAACCCCACGATCTGCGTCGGCCCGTTCGTCGGATGCTCGACCGTCAGCACGTACTCGTTCGCCAGCGCCTGCGGGTCGTCGAGCAGCGTCTCGTAGTCCTGCACCGGCGCGCAGATCATGTCGTGCGATTCCAGCACCGGGATCCACTCCGCCGTCGTCTTCACCAGGAACTTGTCGTCCAGCAGCGCGTACAGCGCATCGATGTTCACGATCCGGTTGAACGCGTTCGCGAAGCGCTCGTCCTGCTCCAGCTCCGGCATGCCGACCGCCGCGCAGAACGCCGGCCAGCGGTCGTCGCCGACGCCGCCGATCACCGCCCATCCGTCGGCCGTCTTGAACGTCCGCCAGATCGTCGGCAAGTACGCGTGCCCCCGCCCCGACCGCCGCTTCCGCCGCCCGAGGATGTACGCCTGGATCTCCCACGCCTGCGCCGCGATCGCCGACCCGAACAACGAAGTCTCAATCTTCTGGCCGGCCCGCGGAGCGTCGTCCGTCCTCTCCCCGCCATCAACCCTCTGTGCCTCTGTGCCTCTGTGGTGAACCCCGTCCTCCTTATCCATGAAATCCGTGTAATCCCTGTCCCCTCCCCGCCGGTCCCGAGCGTACAGCGCCGCGATCACCGCCATCGCCAGGTTCATCGCGCCGACGTAGTCCGCGATCGCCACACCCACCGGCAGCGGCCCGCCGTCGGCCTCGCCCGTCATCGACATCAGCCCCGACCGCGCCTGCGCCGCGATGTCGAACGCCGGGTGCGTCGTCTTCGGCCCCTGCCCGCCCCAGCCCGACGCGTGCGCGTAGATGATGCCGGGGTTCAGCGCGCGCACCTCTTCGTAACCGAAGCCCAGCTTCTCCATCACGCCCGGACGGAAGTTGTGCACCATCACGTCCATCGATGGCAGCAACCGGCGCACGATCTCGCGCCCGCCGTCGGTCTTCAGGTGGACGGTGAGGCTGCGCTTGCCGCGGCTGTGCGCCAGGTGATACGCGCTGAGCCGATGCTCGCCGTGCATCTGCAGCACGCGTCCGAGGTCGCCGAACCCGGGCGGCTCCACCTTGATGACGTCGGCGCCCATGTCCGCCATCACCATCGTCGCCTGCGGCCCCTGCTGAAAGATCGTAAAGTCGAGCACGCGCACGCCCGTCAGCGGTCTTGGCATCGGTGTCACCTCCTATGGTGGTCGTGTGGGGGAGCGTAGCAGACGGGGCGGTTTGATTGAGCGGTTATTCTTCGCGTTCTTCGGCGTGGCTGATTGTTCGGGAAGCTGCGAGGGGCGCCGGATCTCGGAGGGATGGCGTCACACACACACCGTCAATCGCCGAATCGCGCGCCGTACTCCTCGCAGAGCTTCTGGATGAAGCTGTCGTAGTGCAGGGGATCACCAGGTTGTGGCGCGGGCGGAGCACTCACGTAGCGGCCGGCGTTGAGCTGGATGTTGT